>JALTRC010000136.1 GCA_026998145.1 Gammaproteobacteria bacterium | reverse complement strand
GCCTGAGACTGGGCGCTATGCAATGCCTGCTGTGCCTTATCCATTAATTCACTGGCATCCACACCATCATCCGGTGAAATACTAATGCCAATAGAGGCTTCGAGCTGAATATCATGCTCATCTATTTGATAGCTTTCACCCAGCGTTGAAATGATTTTTTGCGCAACAATGCCGGCCTGTTGAATATTAACCAGATCTTCAAGTAATAAAACAAAGTTATCTGAATCCAGGTGGGCAATGGTATCGCTTTCACGAATGCTGTATTTAAGCCGTCTGGCAATGGATTGCAGGATCCGGTCGCCAGTGTCATAGCCATATTGCTGATTGATCTGGGAGAAATTACGAAAATCAATCATCAGCACGGCCAGCACTTTTTTATTACGCTGATTGCGTTCAAGGGCGTAGTTCAGTCGATCCAGATAAAGGGCTTTATTGGGCAGATGTGTCAGAGGGGAATAATTTCCGCTTATTTCATTGTCGGATAATGAACCATGAATTGGCGACAGTAAAATAACATAATTAATAATATCCCCGCCGGATGATTTAATGATATGGATGTTCATATCCAGAGGGAAGGTGGAACCGTCCTGCTGTCGATACCATATTTCCCCATGCCAGTGACCAAACTCATCAAGAGATTTTTCGATTTCATCAGTAATGAGCTGATCATTTTTCTCGCTCAGGAATGAGGCGGGATCAAAACCCTGTACCTCTGATTGTTGATAGCCGGTAATATCGGTAAAGGCATGATTAACCGATAAAATACGATTGTGTTCATCAGTAATAATGGCTGCATCGGTAGAGTGGTCGAACATTTTTGATGCCAGAATTAATTTATCTTCGGCCTGTTTTCCTGCGGTAATATCGTGAATGATGTCATAGGTTAAAGTACGGCCATTAACTTCCAGTGGGCCTTCCCGAACTTCAACAAAACGAATGTCACCATTGGCCAGTTTATGGGGACAGTTATAAAAACCCAGGTGTTGCTGCTGGCTTTGGTGTATAAGAATATCCAGCTTCTCAATGGGCAGCACATTAATCTTTTCAATGTGCATGCCTTCCAGCTCATCTAATTCATAGCCATAGAATTCAGCAGCAGCCGGGTTGGCATTTTCAATAATATGGGTTTGTGGATTAATAACCAGCTTGATGGCCTGATTGCTTTCAAACATCTGCCGGTAACGCTGTTCACTTTCCCGCAATGCATTTTCAATATGTTTACGTTGATTGATGTCCCGAATAACAAATTGATAAACTTCCTGATGGCCATAGTTGACTTTGTGTGCATTGATTTCAACGTCGATATTTTTGCCGTTACGATTGGCGATGCAGTGTTCATAAAGAACATGGTTATATATTTCCAGATTCTTTAATTGTTCGCGGGTTTTGGGCGTCTGGCGAGTCGCGTCCAGATCAAATAATGTCATGGCAGCCAATGTGTCGCGGTTATAGCCCAGCTTTTCCAGAGCGATTTCATTGGCATCAATAATTTGCAGGCTGTGAATATCAACAATAATAATGGCGTCGCTGGCATGTTCAAACAGTGAGCGGTATTTAAGTTCAGAGCCAATCAGTTCATTGGTTGATTTTTTGCTTTCGGTAACATCTCGCAATAGCAGGTGCAGGTAGTTTTTATGGCCAAATTTTATTTGTTGAGCAAATCCTGTAACGTCAATAATATCCTTGTCCCGATTGTTCAGGCTTAATTCAAACTCATTGCCGTCTGATCTGTGGGTTTCGATCAGCAGTTCTTTAAACTGATTCTGCTGCTCCATAACCACATGGCTGCTAAAACTTTTTCGGCTGATGGTGTCGGCATCATATTTTAATAATTTGCACAGGGCATCATTAAAGCGAAATGGCAGCATGGTGCCCATATCAATAATAACAACCGGGTAGGGCAGCTTGTTAAATAATGCCTGATAGCGGGTTTCAACCTTGTCGATCTGTTGTTGTAGCAGTTTTTTAGTAGTGATGTTTTCGCAGTAACCATTAATGCCAACAATCTCGCCCTGTTCGTTACGGGCGGGTGATTTCTCACACTGGTAATGTTGCAGCTGGTTGTTTAATTCCAGGCTGGTTTGCCAGTTTATTTTCTCGCCATTTTCAATTATCCGTTTATCTTCCATTTCGATCTTGTGGGCAATCAATGGCTTGTGAAGCTGCTGGTCTGTTTGATTAATAATATCCCTGTCACCCAGCTTTAAAATTCGAGGGGCGTAATTAGAGGCATATAAATATTGGCCTGAAATGGATTTATAAAACAGGGCATCCTTATGGCGATCGAGAATAAGTTCGTTGATCTGGGTGGATTGATCCGGTGTGTTTTTAATAAAGTCGGTAAAAAACAGCAGGCTGTGAATAAAGGCATAGGCCCCCACAAGGCCCAGTGAGAAAATCGTGCCGCTAAAAAAGATATATAAGCTGGGAGCTATATCATAAGGGAATATTGCATAGGTTATATCCCGGCCAATAAATAGCCAGAGCAGGGTGCTGCTAACGGCAATGGCGGAAAGAATCAGTTGTAAGGGGTAGTTGTGTTTTTGCATTTATATGTTTTTATAAAATCTGTAAATTGGCATAGGACAGAACCAGCCACTTGCTCCCCGCATGTTTAAAGTTAACTTCAACCCGTGCATGGCGTCCCTGGCCTTCGTAATTTAACACAGTCCCTTCACCAAATTTCTGATGAAATACCCTTTGCCCCACATTAAAGCCATCTTCACTTTCTTCATGGAGCCTTGATGGCTGATAAACAGGCGCGGATATACTGGCTTTGGGGCGCACTTCATGAATATATTCCCCGGGAATCTCGCCAATAAACTGGGACGGCATGGAATAATGATCCTTGCCATAAAGACGGCGCCGCTCCGCATAGGTGAGCACCAGTTTTTCCCTGGCCCGGGTAATGCCCACATAGGCCAGACGCCGTTCTTCCTGTAGTTTATTGTTGTCCTCGATGGAGCGTTGATGGGGAAACAGGCCGTCCTCCATGCCGCACATAAACACCAGCGGAAATTCCAGCCCCTTGGCGGTATGCAGGGTCATCAGCTGCACGCAATCCTCCCAGGCCTCCGCCTGGCCTTCACCGGCTTCCAGTGCCGCATGGCTGAGAAAGGCGGTGAGTCTGTCCATTTCCACTTCATCTTCATTGCTGTAATCAAAGCCTCTGGCGGCGCTGACCAGTTCCTCCAGGTTTTCCACTCTGGCTTCCGCCTTCTCACCTTTTTCCTTGCTGTAGTGGTCAATCAGGCCGCTGTGGTGAATCACATGCTCCACCTGTTCATGCAGTTCAAGGTTCTGGGTGTCGGCCTGTAGCCGGCCAATCAAATCAATAAAGCCCTGCAGGGCATTTTGCGCCCGGGCGGTCATTTCGTTGCTGGCAATCCGCGCCAGCGCCGCCTGCCACAATGAGGCATCCATGGCGCGGGCGGTTTCCCGGATGGCATCCACGGATTTGCTGCCGATACCCCGGGTGGGCTGGTTCACTACTCGCTCAAATGATGTGTCATCATGGGGATTATTGATCAGCCGCAAATAGGCCAGGGCATCCTTGATTTCGGCCCGCTCGAAAAAGCGCAGCCCCCCGTACACCCGGTAGGGAATGGAGCGACTGATGAGCTGCTCTTCAAATATCCGTGACTGGGCATTGGAACGATACAAAATGGCAATATCGCTGCGGGCATGACCCTGGGCAATCCAGTTTTCCACCCCGTCCAGCACATAGCGGGCTTCATCCTGTTCATTGAAAGCCTGATACAGCTCAATCGGCTCCCCCTCGTCACCGGCGGTCCACAGCTGTTTGCCCATGCGCTGGTCATTATTGGCAATCAGGGCATTGGCCGCATTCAAAATGGTGGCGGTGGAGCGGTAGTTCTGCTCCAGCCGCACCACCTGGGTGCCGGGAAAATCTTTCTGGAAGGTGAGGATGTTTTCCACCCTGGCGCCGCGCCAGCCGTAAATGGACTGGTCGTCATCCCCCACCACAAAAAGATGCGCCCCCGGCTGGCTGGCATCCCCGGCCAGCAGGCGAATCCAGGCGTACTGAATACTGTTGGTGTCCTGAAACTCATCCACCAGCACATGGGAAAATCGCTGGCGATAATGGCTCAGCAGGGCGTTATTATCCCGCAGGGTTTCTAATGAACGCAGCAGCAGCTCGGCAAAATCCACCGCACCGGCCCGTTTGCAGGCAGCCTCGTAGGCGCTGTAGATGCGCACAAGCTGGGTGGTAATGGGATCATTGCCGGCGGCAATATGCTGGGGACGCTGACCTTCATCCTTGCGATTATTGATAAAGCCCTGAATCTGTCGGGGCACCCACTGGGCTTCATCCAGTTCCAGCGAGCGCAGCACCCGGCGGATCATGCGGTATTGATCGTCGGAATCAAGAATCTGAAAGGTCTGGGGCAGGTCCGCTTCCTTCCAGTGGCTGCGCAAAAAGCGGTGCGCCAGACCATGAAAGGTGCCCAGCCACATGCCGTTCACCGACATGCCCTGCAACTCCTCCACCCGGCCACGCATTTCCCGTGCCGCCTTATTGGTAAAGGTCACCGCCATGACGCTAAAGGGCGAGGCCCCTTCCACCTGAATCAGCCAGGCCATGCGGTGCACCAGCACACGGGTTTTGCCACTGCCGGCACCGGCCAGAGTGAGCATGGGGCCGGGCGCGGCGGTTACCGCTTCGCGCTGGGCATCGTTTAAACCATCGAGAATATGAGATACGTCCATGGTGGGGGATTTTACATGTTTCGGTGGTGTGCTGTTAGTCTGTGACGCTAAGCCAATGGTTATTCAGGACATTCACCACAGAGGACACGGAGGACATAGAGAAAAAGCGCATTAGGGTGTTAACAAAGGAATCTCCGTGTCCTCTGTGGTAAATAGCTTTTAAGCTCTTTTACCATCGCTGCAATAAACTCACCCCCAGACTACTCACCCCACCCCCCAACGGCATAATGAAATAAACCCCCAGCTGTTGCAGCCGGCTTAAATCCGTTTGCACAGACAGATTTAAAAAATCACTGGTCTGCCCCGTTACCGCAGAGCGAATATGACTGTACTCTGCGCTAAAGCGATGGGACTTGCCATTAAGCCCAAGGGTGAAGCGGTTTTGTCTTGAATTTAATGCGGTGGATTGCTGCAGGGCGGAGGGCTCGATAATCAGGGCCAGCAGGCGGGAGCTGGACAGGCGGCTGAGATCCTTATTGTAGTCGTGGTGAATGCTCTCGATCTGCCAGTCAAAATCACGGCCACCATAACCCAGCCCGATAATCAGTGCATTGTGATCCACGCTGCCGGAGGTCTGGCCATTATTCAGGGGGCGGGAAAACTGCAGGTTGGCATCTCCCTGCTGCCAGCCCAGCAGGCCGTTCCAGCTGCCGTTAACATATTGCAATTGCAGTTCATGATCCCGGCTTTCGATAATATCCGGCTCACCCCAGACTAAAAAACGGTATGACCAGAGCCATGAGGCATAAGGGTCGCCGCTTAAACCCAGCGACAGGCTACGGGTATTTTCCGACAGATTCAGCTGTGACCAGCTGCCATTGAAATGTAACTGTTCATTTAACGCCTGATCCAGATGCAGACTCAATGACAGGCCCCCATCCGTATCCACGCCGCTGCTGATATACACAGAACTATCCGCCGGTTCCTCCAGCATTAGCCAGAAATCATCGTCCTCTGCGGCTATCAGGGTATGACTGAATATCAGCAAAAGCAGGCCATAGCATGTAGGGTGGAACAAGCGAAGCGGTTCCACCTGAATCGGCTGTTGGTGGATCCGCTGCGCTTGATCCACCCTACTGTATTTGAAGGGCATTTATGGTTATCTAAACAAAAAACACCGGGCAGATCATAAACCTGCCCAGTGTGCTTGCCTAGTGGCTATGAGTTTAGTGACTTAAGCGCACATTAATCTGGCGAGCCGTAAGGGTGGCCTGATCCGAGTCATAATAGCCTTTGGCATGTACCGAAATCACGCTGCGGCCATTGGCCAGATCATCTGCCAGTGCCTGCTGGAAATTGCTGTAATTCACATACAGGCGGGTAGCGAAGGCCCGGGAGATCATAAACAGACCTTTGCCGCTTTCTTCAGGGGTAATCAGTGGCATTGTTTCCAGTGTTGTCAGGTCTGTGACTACGCCAGCCTGGCTTAAGTGGTGCAGCTTGCCCGCATCGCTCAGGTTTAGTTGCAGGCCATTTTCATCAATGCGGCTAATGGCGCTGGTGCTGCCATCCCCATAGCCAACAACCAGATTGGCTTTGACATTTTTCACATCGGCAATGGTGCGGGCAGTGAAATCCTCCGGCGCTGTGCCGAACGCTGTGACAAAACCCCGTAGCTTGATGGGATCACCGATTTGCAGATTCGCCAGTGTCAGGCTGCCGGTATCAATTTCGTAGTGGTTAATGTCCGCATCATTGGCGGCATCTATGCCAGTGCCGGAGAAATCGAAGATAGTGGCGCGGCGCAGATCAATGCTTTGCAGGTCGATGGCCAGCGGGCTAACCGCCAGTACCTGACCCCGCAGGCTGGTAAAGCGCATACGCACCAGATCCGCATCCAGTAACATGGACAGATCGGTGGTATTTAGGAAGGTGCCTAAAATGGTGACCCGCTGACCCACAGAAATATCATCGGTGGTATAGCTGCCTGTGTCGGCCTGTTTTAGCACTTTGGTGTTTGTATCCAGCTGCACCTGCAATGTGTCGTTAAAGATAAAGCTGTTATCGGCGCGTACAATGCTGGCGCCGCGAATGGTCAGCCGATCACCGTCACGGGCGACAACGTGGCCGCGGATAATATCTTTATCACCCCAGGGCACACTGCTGCCTGCATAGACTTCGCTGGCAATAAACTGGCGCTGGTCATCTAGCTGTTGCAGCTCGCCAATGACAATCATCGGACTATTGGTGTCCAGCGTGGCTAATTGTGTCAGGCCTGTGTCGCTGCCATAGGCGATGCCATCAATTTCATAACGGGTGTCATTATTGACATGGGCAATCAGTTTGCCAAAGCGCTGCTGCAAATGACGGAAAGGGCGCATTTTTACGGTGAACTGCTGGGCGGCTTCGTCCACTTCATCCAGCAGACCACGCAGGCGGTGAGGTTTGGGATCTTCCAGTAATGTGTCGGCGACCAGTACGGGTTTTACTGTTACCGTGGCGCTGTCACCATTCAGGCTTACCTCATTGGAGGCGTTCAGATCAAAGTCCAGGGTAAAGTGGGCGGGAATGCCGGGGGCAATCACAAATTCACTGCCGCCATTAAGGCTGATATCCACGGTGACCTGGCCCAGCGGATTGCCATCTGCATCTACGGCGCTGGCGCTAATGGCATCACCGGCTTCATTCTGTACGGTGATACTGGCATTGCTGTAGTCCAGTACAATCTGCGCCCCTTTATAGGCGCCGGAGGGTACGGTGGCAGCGGTGAGAAATTCGCTGACTTCCACATACTGGGCAAAATCCAGGGTGGTGGTCAGGGGCAGGGTTTCAATCTCCGCGCCGTTTTGTTTAATCATTTTCAGGGAAACTACATCAACCGTATAGGTGAGAAAATCCCCTTCCGCGTCAGTGAGGCTCACTACCAGCTCGCCGTCTGCATCAGAGCTGGATGAGGATGAGCAGGCGCTGATAGTAGCAATTATCAGCAGCATAAACAGGCTTTGCAGCCAGAGGCGAAGGGCAGAACCCTGTGTATGGTATGAATGCTTATGCATGATTGACTCCTTTTTATGGGTAAATGTATGGCTTGTGGGAGTAATAACGCAGCCGGATAAGATAGGTTGACAGGAGGGCGGTGAAATAAAACTGGAAAAATCCGTTAAATGGCCGATATTCGACTATTATCAGATGTTAAATAAAAACAATATTAAACCGTCAATAAAGCTGAGTCATGAAAGCCAAAATCACCCCCACCCAAACCGAAAAAGTCTTAAGGGATGAAGACTTTATCGTATCCAAAACCGACCCCAAAGGTCGGCTGACTTATTTTAACCAGATATTTATGGAATATGCCGGTTATAACCAGCAGCAGTTGCTGGGGCAGCAGCATAATATTGTGCGTCACCCGGATATGCCCAGAGGCGTTTTTCATCTGCTCTGGCAAACCCTGCAAGCCAGATATGAATTTAATGGCTATATTAAAAATATCTGTACAGATGGTTCTTACTACTGGGTATTTGCCAATGTCACACCCAGTTATTCCTCAGCAGGGCAGTTGCTGGGTTATTATTCGGTGCGCCGCAAACCGCGGCTTGAGGCGCTTAATATTATTAAGCCTTTATACCAGGATATGTTGCAGGCAGAAAAGCAGGCGGGTGCCAAAGGTGCCATTAATGCATCCACTGATTTACTTAATCAATTATTAAATAATAAGCATATGTCCTATGAAGAATTTATTTTCAAGATTTAGCTCCCAGCAGCTGGTTGTTTTACGGCTGATTATTATTATTTCGGCTTTTGTTTATGTCACTGTTCAGTACGGACTGGACGAGGTGGTTATTGGCTTTGCTGTCGCAGCGCTATTTTCAGCCTGGTTATCCTGGCAGAAGATTAGTGAAAACCGTCAACTGAGCAGCAATATTTATCAGCTGGCCGATCAGCTTCGGCAGGGGGAGCTGGAATATCGCATTATGAATATTCCAGAGCATTCCTTTATGGCCAAAACCGCCTGGGCATTAAATGATGCCATGGATCAGATAGAAACCTATATGCGGGAAATTAAAACGGTTGCCTGCCATGCTGAAAAAGATCTGTTTTATCGTAAGATTATGCCTCAGGGTTTAAAAGGCTTATTTCATTCATCCATGAATACCATTCAGGTGTCATATGATGCAATAGAGGAATCTTTCTGGCATAACCATAAAGAGGCGATGGGCCTGAAACTGAATCGCATGAGAACCGGTAATCTGCTGGATAAACTGCAATCCACCCAAAATGATATTCGTAATATTGCGGATGAAATGGCAACGGTAGAAGTAACCTCAAAAAAATCTGTAGACAATGCCATTGAAAGTAAGGTGGCAGTCAATAGTGTGGTACAGAATACCCGGCAGGTGCTGGAAAAAATTACCGAGCTGGAAGCTTCCTCGGCGGATCTGGATCAAAGCAGTGATGAAATCTCCCAGATTATTACGTTTATTGCCACCATTGCCGACCAGACTAATTTACTGGCTTTGAATGCGGCCATAGAAGCGGCCAGGGCTGGTGAGCATGGCCGGGGTTTTGCTGTGGTTGCTGATGAGGTGCGCGCCCTGGCATCCAACACCAAAGAAGCCACAGATAAAATTGATGGCATTATCAAGCGGCTATTAAATGCCAGTGAGGTCACCTCGCGCAACTCTGCACAAATGAATGAACTGATTCAGGAGTCTTCGCGACTGATTTCCAGCTTTGAACAGAATTTTGCAGACTTTTCCGATATATCCCAGAGTACGCTGGAAATTGTCACCAATGCCAGCATGGTGTGTTATATCTCCCTGGCCAAGGTGGATCATATGGTCTACTTACAGCGGGCCTATGGTGCAATTGACCAGGGGTCAGATTCAGAAAATGCCCAGGCGGTCATGGTGGATGAGCATGGCTGCCGATTTGGACAATGGTTACAGGAAGAAACCGGCGGTGCACAGTATCGACATCTACCTGCCTATAATAAAATTACCGAGCCTCATGCACAGGTGCATCAGAGTGTGCGCAATGTACTGCATTTGCTGAGTGAAGACTGGACATTTAATACACAATTACAACAACAGATCATTGATACCATGGAGCAGGCGGAGCAGGCCAGCAGTGACTTGATGCAGATACTGGATTCGATTGTAGATGAGAAGCAGCGCTTTGAAAGTGTTGCTGCGCCAGCCGGTGAAATTGATTTGTTTTAGGAGAGACTATGAGATTATTTTTGCTATTAAGCAGCCTGTTATTACTGAATGCCTGTAGTGAAGAACAGCAGAATCGTTTGTCACGTATGGGCGTATCCTGGCTGGAAGGAGATTATAAAGTCACCTATGCCGCCGGGGATCATGTAAAAAGCTGGACAGTGCGGGATGGCAAGGTGACCTCGGAGCCGGGCAAGGGGTATTATTTTTTCTGGGCCAGCCAGAATGGTAAAAAGTTTTATGTGCAAACGCCCATTGCCCGTACCTATATTGAAGAGATTAAATAAGTCTGTTTTTTTCTGACGTCCCGTCAATTTAAAAGTGTTGAAATATATCAGAGCCGCTTCACCGGTTCTGATGCAGAGTGATAAATACAATAATGAATAAGCAGAAAAATCTACTTTATTGGCGTCGAACAAAAATTATCGCCACCCTTGGCCCGGCAACGGATACTGAAAAAAGTATTGCCTCTTTAATTAAGGCCGGCGTTGATGTTTTTCGTTTGAATATGTCTCATGGCAGTCACCAGCAGCATTCCACTTCGGTGAAAAAAATTCGTAAAGTGTCTCGCGCATTAAATCGGCATACGGCGATTTTAATGGATTTGTGCGGGCCTAAAATTCGGGTGGGAAAATTTAAAGATGGGGCAATTAATCTTAAGGCAAGAGAGCAGGTGCTGCTGAGTTGTACCGCTAAACTGGGTGAGCCGGGGCTGATTGTTTCCCAGTATAAAAATTTATATAAAGATGTGAAAAAAGGCGATCGAATTTTACTGGATGATGGCAACTTTGAATTAAAAGTTATACGCATTAAAGATAAAAATGTAATTTGTGAAGTGGTGTATGGTGGAGAACTAAAAGACAACAAGGGCATGAATTTGCCAGACTCCAGTGTCTCAACTTCCAGTTTTACTGCAAAAGATAAAAAAGATGCGGAGCTGGCGATAAAGGAGCAGGTGGATTTTGTTGCCCTGAGTTTTGTTCGTGAAGCTAAAGATATTCAAAGCCTGAATCGTTTTATAAAAAAACATGGCGGGGACATTCCGGTGATTGCCAAAATTGAAAAACCGGAAGCCATCAAAAACATTGATGAAATTTTAACCGTGTCCCACGGCATTATGGTGGCTCGGGGTGATCTGGGTATAGAGTTGCCGGCACAAAAAGTGCCGTTGATTCAAAAAGAGCTGATTAATCGAGCCCGCTGTTTTAATCGCCCGGTGATTGTCGCCACGCAAATGCTGGAATCCATGATTAGCAACTCGCGGCCTACCCGGGCAGAGGTGGGGGATGTGGCGGGAGCCGCTTTATCATCGGCTGATGCGGTAATGTTATCGGCAGAAACCGCCACCGGAAAATATCCGCTTAAAGCGGTGAGAACCATGGACAGTATTGTACGGGAAATGGAAACGCACCAGTGGTTAAAGGGGCATTTTGGAGAGGTGGATTACAATGAAACAGCAACTTCATCAACCACTGAGCGCAAGGCGATTTCCCATGCGGTAACCAGCCTGTGTCTTGAATTAAAATTGCAGGGCATTATTGTGCCCACGCGCAGTGGATCTACGGCGATTGTGCTGGCGGCGGATCGTCCTACCTCGCCGCTGGTGGGTGTGTGTGCGGATGCGCGAGTGTGTCGTCGCCTGTCATTACACTGGGGCGTTATTCCCTATCATATTGAAGAAAAGGTCACCCACGACTGGGCCGATGTGTGTAAGGAAATTTCGGTGCACAGTTCTTTATTAAAAACCGGCCACCGGGTTTTGCTGGTGTCCGGTTTTCACGATGATGAAAATCTGAATATGCCGGTGATGAAAATGCTCAGTGTTTAGGCTGGGCTGAATGACTGTGAAACAGCTGTTTTAACCAGTTGTTAAACTGATGCATTAAGCCGCCAGTATTTTCCTGATGTTGAGCATGGGGTTTCTGTAGCTGCTGGCTCAGCTTGCGTGCAGCGCGTATCTCGGCCAGCTCCTGTTGACGCCGCTCATAACTTTCATTGGCTCTTTGTACCATCGAGCTATATTCTGCCGCGCTCATATTACTGGTTACGCCATTCACTGCTGATGAATGGTGGGGGCGTCCGCCACGTCCTTTGGGTGTGCTACACATATCAATCTCCTGGGGTCATACACAGCTGTATAGACCTGACTATAGCCGGTTAATTCCAGGATGACTGAAAATAAAGCTGCCACCTGTCGCCGTATGAGCCGCCCTGCAAATCGTTTATGATAGGAAAAACAATTGATTAGGATGGTGTTGTGGCGCGTTTAATAATTCTAATTCTGGCCGGAATGGCTCTGTTTCTGGCCTATAAACGCTATCAGAAGCTGGATGCACAGCAGCGTAAAAAAATGGCCCTGTGGACAATGATGGGCGTTTTTCTGCTGATATTGCTGATTTTAACGGTAACCGGCAGGCTTAGCTGGCTGGTGGCGGCGATTACCGCCTCTCTGGCGGCCATGCCCCGTTTAATGAATACGGCAATGAAGTTATGGCCATTACTGCGCCAGTTTCAGAATATGCGTGGCGCAAAATCTAAAATGCAGACCGCCTTTTTATTGCTGGTGATCGATCAGAAAAACGGCCAGCTCAGCGGGCAGGTTTTACAGGGGCAGTTTCAGGGGCGCAGCCTGGCATCCATGAGCCAGCAGGAATGCATGGCGTTTTTACAGGAGTGCCAGTCGGATGCTCGCAGTGTTTCTCTGATGGCTGCTTATATGGATTCGGTTTATCCCCGGTGGCGACAGGACTATCAGGGCAATACCCGGCAGGAGTCGACGCAGGCCAGTGGGGCCATGTCGAAAAAAGAGGCGGCTGATATTTTAGGGCTGGATGAAAATGCGGATAAGAAAACGATTCTAAAAGCACATAAGCGCTTAATTCAGCGCCTGCATCCGGATCGGGGCGGCTCGGATTATCTGGCTGCCAAAATCAATGAAGCGCGGGATGTTTTATTGTCCTGAACTACTTCAGGGTGGCGCTGCTTAAAATGCTGTCGAAGGGAGATGCCGGGCCCATTTCCACAATAATGGTTTCATCCAGCGGAATCTCCCCCGCTTCCAGATGGGGCAGTAGCTGCTCGGCAATTTGCTGGATGGTCAGCATGCCCTGACGGCTGGCTTCATCATCAGTTTTTAAAATATCATTTTGCAACTGACTGATATAAGCGCGATATTGTTCGATTTGCGTGTCGGCCTCCAGGGCGCGAAAGGCAGGAGTAAAACCCAGATGCAGTTCGCGCATCTGGGTATCGGTGTTCTCAATAACATTAACGGTAAAAGGGCCATCGATTTGCATAATAATTCCTGATTGTTGATCGCTTATATTAGAGCTGCCAGGGGCGTTAAAAAACCAGCTGATTAAAAGGTCTCTTTATTTCCGCGAGGCCTTAATCTGTTCGTAGGCGGCCTTGATTTCCTGGGTTTTTTCGGTGGCCAGTTTAATCATTTCTTCCGGCAGGCCTTTGGATACCAGTTTATCCGGGTGATGCTGGCTCATCAGCCGGCGATAGGCCTTTTTAACTTCTGCATCGGAGGCGGAAGATGAAACTCCCAGCAGTGCATAGGCATCTTCAAGGCTGGCCTGGCCGCTTTGCGGGCCGGCGTAACTGTGCTGGGCGGATACCATATTAATCAGCTGTTCAAGCTGGGCCTGATCAAAATTCAGCTTGCCGCCAATATGAAGCAGTACCTGCTTCTCGGCACTATCAATTTTGCCATCGGCCATGGCGGTGGAGATGAGAATCTCCATAAACATCTGAATTAAATTACGGCGACGGTGGCATTCCTGACGAAACTGTTCCAGCACCTCATCCAGCGGGAAGTCATCCTGCTTGCCCTGATTAAACAGCTCAATGGCGGCCTTGCGTTGTTCCGGGTCCAGATTCATCTGCCCCATGACCTGCTGGGCCAGGCTGATTTCTGCCTTGCTCACATGGCCATCGGCCTTGGCCAGGTGGCCCATAATGGAAAAACAGGCAGTAAAGAAAGCCGCCTGTGTGCGTTGTGGATCACCTACATCCAGATCACCAAGGCCGGATATGCCTTTATCAAACTGGTGGCCGAAGGAGGCTCCCAGCAGGGCGCCCAGGGGGCCTCCCATTAAAAAGCCAAAACCACCGCCTATAATTTTTCCCCACCAGCTCATAAGATGCCTATATCTGATCGATTAAAGGCTGCATTATACAATGATTGGCGTTCCTGTTGGAAAAGGGGTTTTCAGGCGGCTTCCACCTGATATTCCAGGGCGCGGCGTCGATAGCTTTGCGCCATCTTTTTATCACCGATCTGGCTGTAATATTTTGTCAGTAACTGGCAGCTCATCACGGTATAGGTGCTGTCCAGTTCGATGGTGAGGTGCATGGCGTCAATGCCATCAGGGTCAAGTTGTTTTAGCAGTTTACGGCCAATTTCAAAGCTGATGCGTGGGTCTTTGAAATCAGTTTTTAATATCTGCCTGTATAAATCGATGGTGTCAGCTTCATCCAGATATTTTTTAATCAGCTGAATATATTCCCAGGTTTTCTGTTCGGAAAGAATTTTCTGTTTGAGCAGAACATGATACTCCTTGAGTTTATTCTGTTCGCCCTGACCGGTTTTGAATCGAGTATTCCACTCGGCTTCATTGTATTTAAACCAGTTGTCATCCAGTTGCTGACAAAGTAAAAACAGATTTTCATCCAGTAACTTGCTGGCACTGGATACATTGTGCATATCCGGCAACCAGATGGTATCCAGGCCAAGATTAAAAATCCGCTGTTTTAATTCTGGAAAGTCCTTGCTGGTGTCGGTTTGGTTAAGGGTTTTATCCAGCCATCGCTGGCAGAATTCACTGTCAATTTTGGTGCGTAGATTGCGTTCAAAACTTTCATAGGGAAAGTAGGGCGGAAACTCATGTTTGTAGGCCTTGTTCAGCAAATGAGGAAAATGTTGCTCATTTAAAAAAGCCTTGCTGATGCCCATGGTTGTTAAAATATCGACCAGACTGTCATGGTGATTCTGCTGATAAATTTCCCTGTCAACATACAGCTCTTCATGGCGCGCGGCGGCCTGAGATAGCAGTTTATACAGGGGCGCATACCAGGAAAAAAACAGTTGTATAAAAAGCAGGTTGAGTGACCAGGCATCACGGGGTAATTGTTGATACTGTTGCCATATATTTCTTAAGCTGTAAAACCAGCCATCAATATGATGGCTAATATCAGCAATGTGTAAAAGTTCCCGCTTGATAATGGCTTTGAGCTGTTGTGTGGACAGGCTTTGAATTAAAGGCAGGCCAAGAACCAGAGTATTGGAAAAACGGAAAGCATAGCCGTTGGTGGGTGTGCGGATTATTTTTGATTCATATAAGCGGCTAATGCAGATGTTGTGTATGTCGGGCGAGTGGCTCTCCAGCTGTGCTTCTTTAACCAGCGCATATAAATAGGGGGCCTGCGTTTCTTGCAGGCAGTTGCCATCTGGCAATGGAAAGGACAGCTGGTAAAGAAAGAGACTGACGCGCGCCGTTATTATGATGCCGGTTAATTCTGTGGCAAATAACACATAATCCAGATAACCATTAAGTTGCTGTGCCTGCTCCAGAATCAACCAGCCAAGCAGCAGGGTCATGAAAGGAAAGAACAATAGATAGGCATAAGCCAGCAGGCTGAACAGGCCCAGAGCAATTTTATAGATAGTGCCGTGGCTATCGGAAAATGAATCCTGCTCATGATCCAGCTTTAACTTAAATTGACTGGTATGGGAATAGGTGTTGCTACCGGGGACTATCTGAGCCATATTCTTGCTTCCTCAATTACATCAGGCCGTGTGCCCTATGCAGGGAAAAAGAATCTTATAGGCAATGTATGAAGGGTCAAGGCATCTGGTCGTTTACATGGATACTGCATTGTAAACTGGGAGGGCAATCACATTATTTGTTGCCGGTAAAATCCATTTCACCGGTTCGTACCAGCTTTCGGGGTTTAACCGTATCATCATCCGGGAACATGGCGTGTAAATCCTCCATGGTCAGGGACTCACCTTTTTCCTCGAAGCGCTGCCAGATTTTATCCCACACATCATCATCAAAATAAAAACCGGTGGGCAGAATGGCAACGGGATTATTATTGAAATCAGTAATGACTTTAGGTTCTTTCAGTTTTCCGGCCATAATCGCTCCTCTTTACAGTGGCGGCATCATATCAACTTTTCCACCACAGGGTAAGCACAGGGATATAGGACAACATGCCCAGCCAGATCAGCATAATAATTAAAAAAGGAAAGGTGGAACGGAACAGAGTGATAATGGACTCTCCAAAACGCTGGCTGGCAATAAACAGGTTAATACCTACCGGTGGCGTTAGATAACCGATTTCCAGATTGGCCAGAAAAATAATACCCAGATGCACCGGGTCAATCTGGTAACGATTGGCAAGGGGAATAATCAGCGGCACAACCACCACAATGGCAGAAAAAATATCCATCATGGCACCTACCATAAGCAGGAAGATATTTAATAAAATTAAAAACTGTAAGGGGCTGCTAATAAAACCTTCCATATAATCCAGCAAACGCATGGGCAGTTGGGAATCAATCAGCAGATTGGTCAGCCCCATGGCCATGCCCAGGATAATTAAAATACTACCGACCAGTGCGGTGGTGTCGGTCAGAATGGAAGCAAGCTCTTTGCGCAGAGAAATCTTTTTATAAATAATGGTTTCGATAAAAAGGGCATAAGCGGCGGTGGCAGCTGAGGCTTCGGTTACCGTAACAAAGCCGCCGAAAATACCCACAATAATACCCAGTGGTAAAAGTAAATCCCAGATGCTTTGCTTAATGGCCACAAGCGCCCTGTTCAGGGAAAACGGGTGAGTGGGTAGCTGCCATTTGATGCCGGAATAAAAACTGTAAAGGGCGAGCATCAATAACAGTAAAAAGCCCGGTACAATGCCGGCCATAAATAACTCATCAATATTGGTGCCGGATACAACGCCATATAAAATAATCGCCAGGCTGGGAGGGAATAATAAACCCAAAGAGCCGGACGATGTGAGCAGGCCCAGACTAAAGCGTTTTTTATAATGGGCCTGTTGAAACAGGGGTAAAAGTAATCCCCCAAGTGCAATAATGGTCACCCCGGATGCACCGGTAAAAGCGGTAAAAAAAGCGCAGGTAATCACGGTGACAATGGCAAGCCCGCCGGGCATCCAGCCCACCAGTGCATTAAATAAATTCACCAGTCGCTGAGGCCCGCCGCCGGCGGCCAGGGTCATGCCTGCAAAGGTAAATAATGGAATGGCAATAAGATTGGGCTGAGCCGCCAGCCGGTAAAGCTCACTGATTAAAATAACCGGCTCGATTTCGGCCGAGTGGCTGGCTAATAATCCGCCGGCACCCAGTACCGCAAACAGTGGCATGCCGATTAATGCCAGCAGCACCAGTAATAATACCGCCAGTGTCATAAAACAGTATCCTGTAGCGGAGCCGAAGATAAACTTAATAACAACAGATGAGAGGCCAGAATAAAAAAGCCGGCGGGAATAATCAGTGCCAGATATACCGCCAGCTGTTCATTAGCCGGTGCATATTGATATTCATCCAGCCAGAACAAAGCGCCGTAATAGGTAAAGATAAAGCACAGCAAACTGCTTAACAGAAATAAGGGTTTGCGAAGCCGGTTCTTTTGCGTTTGACTGAGCAGTGATGACAGAATATCAATTTTAATATGATTATTCTGTTCAGAAATAATCGCTGCACCCATAAAGGAAATAAATAAAACCAGATGACGGGCAATCACATCAATATGGGCAATGCCGGTATCGAAAAAATTGCGGGCAATGACCTGGGCCAGGGTAAGGCCGAGCAGTAATAATAAACTGCTGGCCGCAATGGTTTTTTCAAAGCGCAATAAATACAGGCGAAAGGTGTTTAGCATGGCTGTTAGTGTGCCGGGTGTTCTTTGCGGTATTGTTCCAGCAGTTTGCGAGTGCGTTCAAAATAGGCGGCGGGAATATAGTTGCTGCTTGATAATGCTCTGGCGGCTTTATCACGAATATCCAGTATCTGCTGTTTTTCCTCTTCGTTCCAGTCCCACATAAACACAATGCCGCTTTGTTTTAATAGCTCGATACTCTGCTGATTGTCACGGCGGGAAATCTGATTGATTTTATCCGCGTATTTTTTACCACTTTGTTTCATCAGCTGTTGTAGCTCCGGTGGCAGTTTTTTATAAAAGCGTTGATCGATGACCAGCGCGCCTATGGCATTGGTCATGGCAATATTGGAGGCGTATTTCAGCTTGCTATACCACTGCATGGCCAGCGCCCCGAAGGGTGAGTTGTAAACCGTGTCGATACTGCCATGTTTGGCAGAAAGCTGTGTGTACACATCCATAATGGATAAAGGCACAGGTGTAATGCCGGCGGCTTTGGTCAGTGCTTCTCCCAGGGGGTCACCCTGCCATAACCAGATGCGGTGGCTTTTAATATCGTCCAGAGATGATAATGGTTTTTTGGAAAAGAAATGAATAAAGCCCACTTCCGGCCAGCCTACCAGCTCAAAACCTTTTTTGCGGAAACCGGCTTCAATATCATCCATTATCTGGCTGCGTACAAAATCTGACTCGTCTGTGTTTTTAAATAAAAATGGAATTTCCAGCACCCGTGCCGGTGAAAAAATCCGGCCGATTCCATAGCCGGTAAAAAAAGCCCCCTGCAACTGGCGGCTGCGAATTTTGCGCAGTACATCCGGCTCGTCACCCATGACTCCACCGGGATATATTTTAAAACGAATCTGCCCGCGACTTTTTTCTTTAACTTCATCGGCCCAGGCCTGTATTTCTTTCATCCAGGCGGTGTCGGGCGGAATTAAGGTGGCGAATTTAAAGGTATAGGTTTTTGCGTAAAGATTCTGGCTAAGTGCGAATAACAGGGCAATAAAAAAAGTGCGGATTAAAACCATTCGTCCTCCTTGTTAAGCAGCTGGCGGGCTTTTTGTTTGGCAATCATATTGACCAGTGTCTGATCTGGGTATAAATCGTCAGGCGCATTGATAATGTTTTCGAGTCTACGGTGAAAGTCGGCCTGATTAAATTGTTGCCGATCCAGATACTGTGCCTGTAATAAATCCACCATCAATAGTTTATTCTGGTTAAAGGCTCGCGCCTTATCAAAGTGCTGTTGGGATAGTTGATAGTTGCCCCCTAACATGGGTGCGCGACTGCCGTAATACACGGCAAAGAAAAGGTGGGGGCCGGCCATAAAAAAGTTTTCGTCCAGATCATAGGCGCGCTGCATGAGCATAACAACTTTGGGCATTTGTATCAGGCTGGCGGCCTTGTCACGATTGAGGTCAATCCATTTGGCCCAGTTGGAGGCTGTCCAGAAAAGTGCCGGCAGATCGTTTTTATCCAGATCCTCCAGGGCTTTTTCAAATGCATCCAGCGGGCCATTAAAATCTTTTTCTGTCAGGCCGCTTTCCAGCAGGGCGCGCTTGCCGTGTAAAAATCCCCGGTAATAAAATCTGGCGGCCCGCGGCTTATCTTCATCTTCCACAAAACCAAAGGCCAGTCCGTAATAGGCCTGGGCGGCAATAGCTCGTAGCTGGCTATTGCCCGGATCATTCACCAGCATGCCTTCCATCAGCTCGATATTGGCGGGCATGGCCACATAGGCCAGTGTTAAATCGCTCTCCCGGTTCATGGCGGTCATGCCCCCTTCGATCATGGGCATGGACATGCGCACTGTCATCTGCGCCATGGAGCAGGCATTCAGTAATGTAATACAGCCAAGGGCAAAGAGTTTAAGCGCCGTGCTTTTCATTTTATTTTTTCCATGGCAAAGAGTGTCATGGGGATAATAATGCCACATGAAAAGCCCAACAGTGAAAGTTTTTAGCAGGTGCTGGCGTGCCAGTTCACAAGAATGTTTTGCAGCCTGCCGTCCATGACTTTCAGGGGACGCAGGGCTCGGCCATTCCATAAGCGGGGAAACACGCGTCGGTGGGTGGGAAACACAAACCCATCCACGGTTTTATGCTGGTCGCAAAGTTGCGTGCCAATGGCAACCGGCCCCAGGGTTTCCGCATGATAATCCATACGCTGCAATAAACCCTGCTGGTTAAAATAAAATGTCTGCTGGCGACAATGGCTGGGAATATTATCCGGGAAGTGAACCCGCAATGTGCTCAGGCGGTTGCCATCTGCCTCCAGCCAGTCATCCCCCTGCATACATTCAAAATGTTCGCTGCCGAGCATAAAGGGGGTGCAGATATAGTTCCACATGGCCTGACCGAGAAAATAAACCAGATCCAGATGATCCCAGTGGAGCCGCGCCTTGGTTTTCAAACTGGTATCGGTTTTGAAATTTTTCTCGCAGATGATTTGATCATTGGCGTTATAGATATACACATCAAAGCCGTCGAAAATGCTGGTCATATTTTCTTCGGGGAAATTATGAAAACTCACATAAGGTTTGTCGGTAAAAATATTCGCGGTGACATTGGATAACCAGGGTGACTTGAAACGGGTAATCAGAATCGGCCCGAAAATATTAATATCCACCTGTACTGATTCCACCTGCTGCCAGCGGTTAAAGCCGCCGTGTGCCTGCATGATTCGCTGAAGTAATGTGTCGTCCATATCATCACACCCTGTTTTATGTTGTAATTCATTATAATGTGGGCAATGTCCACATGGTCTGAACTTAATGGATTGTAGCGGTATATGTCAAATAGAATTCCTGTATGGGCGGCTCTGCAAGATAAGCTGGTAATGTTTGAAGATGCAAAATAAAACCTATCACCACGGGGATCTGCGCAATGCCCTGATTCTGGAAGCCATTGTCATGCTCCATGAAAAGGGCATAGGAGGCTTGAGCCTTCGGGAGCTGGCGCGGCGTCTGGGGGTTGGCCACAATGCCCCTTATCGTCACTTTAAAAACAAACAGCAATTACTGGAAGCCGTTGCCGCCACCGGCTTTCGCCGCCTGAAAGCCCATAATATCCGCCTGGAGCTGGAACTGGCAGACGACCCGGAAAGCCAGCTGTTTGAAAGCGGTGTGGCAATTTTAAATATGGCCATGGAGCAGCCGGAGCTGTTCCGGCTGATGTTCGGTGGATATTTATCCCTGGGCAAGTGTGGCCCTGAATTAAAAGAAGAGGCCCATGCCTCTATTGAAAGTCTGGTAAAAATCATATCTCTGGCTCAGCAGCAGGATATTTTTGCCAGGGGCGATGTGATGCGGCAGACACTGGCGGCCATGTCCATGGTGCAGGGGCTTGCCATGATGGCCTCATCCGGTATGCTGCGTGACAATGTAACCGGTGATGAGCAGCAGTTTAAACGGCTGGCCTTGCAGGTCTACGATATTTTATTAATGGGGCTGAAAAAACGATAATGAAAAAAACCATAAGGATATTCCTGCTTCTGCTGTTGTTGCCGGTGGTACTGTATTTATGGGGCGTGTTCAATAATAACCGGGACCTGCCGATGCCGGACAGAAGCCAGCTGGCCTCGCACCGGGAAAGCGCCATTAACTGGTTATTGCAGCATAAAGAGCGCATTTTAAATGACCACAATGCCATGCTCTGGTGGATGGTTAATGAGGCGGCTAAAGTCTCGAAAGATGCCCGTCTGGAAATGCTGGTCAATGAATACAAGAGCCGCAACCGGGGTTTAGGCTACAGTATCTGGGCGCCATTGTTCTGGCCACAGCAGCGGCTCAATATTGATGAAACATCCCTTTACGGCCTGCCGGATTACAATCAGCACTTTATCTACAGCCTCCATTGTGCCGATAATCTGCTGGTGGATTTGCCGGTGATTGCGGCCCAGAACCGGGCAGATTTCTGCTTTCAGCCATCCCATATTTATCGCCCGGCCTGTGTTACCCATCAGCTTATGGGGATCAATTTCCAGCTCCGCCAGCATTGTGCGCCTGAGGCTGAATTGCAGCCTGTGATTGCCAGCCTGCAAAATGATATTGTGCATCAGCTAACCTGGGATATTCGCGTAATTGATGTGTATTTACAGCGGGTGATGATGTTGCTGATAACCGGCGCTGATGCGCGGGTAAAGCCCGTGTGGGTGCAGCAGATTCTGGATCACCAGCTGGCTGATGGTGGCTGGGGGGATTTTGATCCATTAATTCCCCTCGGCTCCCGGTCGCCTGGCTTTAGTTCCCGTATTTTAAGTATCTCCCGCCCCCGCAGCAGCTTTCATGCAACGGCCCAGGGGGTTTATTTATTAACACTTCTTGAAAACAAACAGAAGCATCCCCATTAGGGGCCTTTAGAATGAATTTGCAGGATAGATAATGGCTTCCCCCCGAACCCTGTTATCCATTGTTGAGCTGGGTGGTTACCCGGATTTTGCCGAGCTGTACCAGAGCAAGGGCTATCAGGTATCCGTGGCCAATAGTATGCGCAAGGCCATGAAGCTGGTGAAAAAGCTGCAACCGGATGTGATAGTGGCAGAGTTCAATTTTCAGTCCGACTTCCGGGATCGCACCAGCAGTCTGGAATCCCTGATGGCCACGGTGGAGCAGCTACCCAGACCGGCGCAGGTGATCGTGTTTTATGAAGCCCCCCAGCGCCCTCAGCTGGAACGCCTGCTGGCGGTATTTAATCTGTTTGAAACCCTGAGTTTTCCGGTGGATGAGTCGGCATTATCGGCTGCCCTGGATCGCGCAATACAGGAAAATAAATGAGTATATTCAGTGACAAACCCGGCGCCCGTGAGCGTCATTTGCAGCGTCAGTATCAAAACCCCTTATTTGGCAGCCCGGCTATCACGCCGGATGAGATAGTCCATGCCAAACAGCTGGATGAACAGGATGTGCAGTTGTTTATGAATGATTTTCGTGACCTGGTGCAGCGGGTGGTGGATTTAAAGCCTAACGCGGATGCGGATGTGGTATTGAAGATCAAGGAAGAGCTGGATAAAAGTTACGAGCGCTGTGCCGGGCTGGCAGGGGATCAGGCGGAAATTAAAACCATGTTGACGCGGCTGCTGAAAATGCTGATGCAGGCCATGTGGTCAGCCATTGGCAATGACACCCAGGCCCACGACAAGCTGAAAATGGAAGAAGCCGCAAGAGCGGCCCATTTTGAACTGCTGGAAGAACCGCTCATTGCCGACCTGCTCAGCCCGGACAGTTTAATTGATGAAGATCAGCTGGTGCCGGCGTTATTAAGTGCCTCAGCCGATGCCCTGCAAAAAGCCATGCAGATATTTGCTCCGGAGCAGCAGCGCCTGATCTATGAACAGGCGCGGCGCCTGGTGGATAGTCTGGATCAGCAATCACGGGAATATCAGCAGGCCAGCCAGCGACTGGTTGATATGGAAGCGGCCCTGTTACCCGAAGGCAGTGTGAATTAGGGCTTGTTAAGACTGTTAGTCTCTAAACTGTTAAAAACGCATAAAATTCAATAGTACCAGGCTCCCCTCTTTAGCAAAGAGGGGCTGGGGGAGATTTGAAATCGTTCAGCTTAAGACGCTGTATTGATAAAAAATACAAAGCTGAAAGTTTTTAAATCCCCCTCATTCCCCCTTTGAAAAAGGGGAGGCTTATCCATTAACTTACCTGCAATGAGCCAGGCCATTAAAAATGCTATCTCCGCGCCTCTGTGTCAGGCTTTAAAGGGAGATTCCACAGATTTAGTATGTTGTATAATAAGCGGCGATCAATCACAATCGCCAGCCGATTCTGGAAGTAGAAATTATGTCTGATAGTAAATTAGTACCCACCCAGGCCACCCTGGAAGTGTCCGATGAAGCTGAAGCTCGCGCGTTTTTACAGGCTGAGCTGGAAAAAGCGGAAGAGAATCTGAATAATTTTCCGGCTGACGGGGATAG
Source organism: Gammaproteobacteria bacterium (assembly GCA_026998145.1). GTDB lineage: Bacteria > Pseudomonadota > Gammaproteobacteria > SZUA-229 > SZUA-229 > JALTRC01. Next base: position 9,307 of record JALTRC010000136.1, on the reverse strand, counting down.
CCTGGAGCGTGCCCGTTTGCAGCTTAAAAAAGCCAATGCCCTGCTGGGGCTGGAGCAGAATGAAGCTGCCTGGAACGATGCCCGTGCCGCCTTCGATGAGTTTGTCGCGCAGCAGGCCTGGGCTGATGCCATTGAAGCCTGCGATATTTTGTATCAGACAGACCAGCCCGGCTCAATTAATGCGCTGGCCCATGGTGTCTGGTTATCCATCACCTATCCGGTAGATGCAGAACATTCGATTGTTATGCTCAGCTATGTGGTTGATGAAACCCCGGCTGATTCCGATGGTGCCGCCGTAGCGGCGGCCACTGCCCATTATGTGGTAGGAATGCGGGCTGAAGATGACCAGCTGGATAGCCTGAGCTTTTTAACCACCAATCTGATTGCCAAGGTGGCGCAGCGTCACAGCAATGTGGACTCACAGGAAAAGCTGGATTTCTGGCTGGAAAAAATGGAGCTGAACGATCCGCAGATCTTTTTGCCCCGCATGGCCAAGGTACTGGATGTGATTGTGGGTGATGAGTCTAACTGGTGGTTTAATCGGGAAGAGTTGCGTAGTCAGTTGCCGGTTAATTAATAAAAGCGGATAAAAGCTTTTACCACAGAGGACACAGGGGAACACAGAGTTTTTTGTGGCTGGGTGATCCACTACGTAATCCACACAAAACAGGCTTTTCCTCTGTGATCTCCGTGTACTCTGTGGTTAATTTCTTTTAAATACTCTCAATCACCATATTCGCCCAGCTAAAATTCCAGTAAGCAATTCAGTGCCCTGCCTAAGGGACTTCCCGTTTTAATAAAGCTTTTACCACAGAGGACACAGGGGAGCACAGAGTTTTTTTGTGGCTGGGTGATCCACTACGTAATCCACACAAAACAGGCTTTTCCTCTGTGAACCTCCGTGTCCTCTGTGGTTAATTTCTTTTAAATACTCTCAATCACCATATTCGCCCAGCTAAAATTCCAGTAAGCAATTCAGTGCCCTGCCTAAGGGGCTTCCCGTTTTAATAAAGCTTTTACCACAGGGGACACAGGGAAACACAGAGGTTTTTTTGTGGCTGGGTGATTCACTACGTAATCCACACAAAACAGGCTTTTCCTCTGTGAACCTCCGTGTCCCCTGTGGTTAATATCTTTTAAATACTCTCAATCACCATATTCGCCCAGCTAACCGCCTCAATATTGGCCACCGAAATATCCTCTCTTTCCAGTGTTTTAAAGACAGCCTTATCAAAATCAGCCAGCTCAAATGCCAGTGCGCAATTTAAGGCTTCACCCATAGAGCCTTCCCGCTTTAATAATGCGGCCACAATGTCATGGTTTAAGGGCAGGGGCTGGATGAGTTCGGCTAATGGCTTTTCCATTAAAATATCCAGCGCTGAAAACAGGCCCACGGTAAAGTAGCTATCAGCATTGGGGATGGTGGCTTTTTCAGCCAGCAGCTCGCACATTTTGGCGCGGGTCATGGCAATATGGATCATTTCCGAGGGGCGATCATCCAGACTGGCCATGGCCATCATGGAGGCCCAGCTGCGTAATTGCTTGCGGCCTAAAATAATAATCGCCTGACGGATGGAATCGATTTCCCGGCCAATGCCAAAAAAGGCCGAGTTAATCAGTTTTAGAATTTTATAGCTAATGGAAATATCAAAGCTGATGGCTTCTTCTATTTCATCGGTTTCCGTATCCGGGTTTTGCAGCACAGCCAGCAGATTCATAATGGCCAGACGGTTGGTGGGCAGGCTCCGGGCTTTGAGTATGCGAGGCCGGCTGAGGAAATATCCCTGAAAATACTCAAAGCCCAGGGACATGCAAAACTCATACTCTTCCAGTGTTTCGACTTTTTCGGCGAGTAATTTCGCGCTGAATTTTTTCAGGATTTTAATGTGTTTAAGCAGGCCTTTACGATCCAGTTGCTGAATATCGATTTTGATAATATCCACCAGCGGCACAATGGGTTTGTGGGAAGGGTTATATAAAAAATCATCTAGCGCCACGATAAAGCCGTTTTCCTTATGGCGTTTTACCGCTTTTAATACGGGCAGGGTGACCGGAATATCTTCCAGTACCTCCAGTACTACCTGGTCTGGTTGAATAGGCAGGGCGTCTTCATCAGTGAGAAAGTTCTCAGTTAAGTTCAAAAAGGCATAGGATTTGCCCACCAGTTTTTCCAGGCCGATTTCAATAAAGCTGTTAATAATGGTGGTGGATGTGGCGCCGTCCTGAGACAGATTTCCCATGGCAGCGCTGTTTTCACTACTGCCCCGAAATAACAGTTCATAGCCGTAGATACCCAGATTGCGATTATAAATGGGTTGCCGGCCAACAAAAATTTCTGACATTTATCAAGCCCTGTTGCCTGTTTGATAATGCCTAAGACTAGATGATTTTCAGAAAAATAGCAGGGGGATGTAAATATTGCGGGGGGTTGACGCGAAGGTTTTTGTTGGTGTTTCTTTGATACAGAGGCTCGGAGATGATAAAGGTGGCAGGATAAACGTAATATACAAAGTGCAATCGGGGTTGAGTTAAATTTTGCCAGGGTAAATGGTTATGAGGCCTTTTTTCAAAAGCTCTGTGCCTCTGTATCAAAAATAATCTTCGCGCCCTTAGTGCCAAAGGAAGGCTTATTTATCCTCGTCTTTTTTCAGGCCATGAAACTGTACCACCTTGGCGGCCTTAGGGTCATCCGCAAACTGGGGGCGGCGGGTACTGGGGGTACCGGCGGCTTCATTGATTTCTTTTTCCCGTGAAGCAATCAGAATAAAGCTCTGGCGAATATCCTCGATCATCTTGTCGCTTAAGGGATGGCGCATGCCCGGCTCGGGGGTCAGCTCCCGTACTACGCCGGAAATAACCTGGCGCAGCACGCCGAGGACTTTAAGTTCTTTTTCTGCTTCAGGGTTCATGCTCAGTACCTGTGTAAAATAATCGCTCAAATTATACGCTAAAAATGCTTCAAATAATCCCTCTGGCAGATGCGGTTTTACCTGTGGATGGGATTTTGCTAAAATACCCGACCAATTTACTCAGGTTTATAACAGAGAGCGAACTATGCCCTACTATGTTTTTAAAATGCAGAATGCCGAGCTGGCTATATTGAAGCAGCTTGAACTGATCGGTGAATATGAAAAGTTCAAGGATGCCAAAAAATTCGCCCGTGAGCAGCGTGCCGCCCTGGGTGAAGATAGCGACATTACCATTAAAATGACCCTGGCGGATAACCAGCTGATGGCGGAAGAAATGCTCATGGAAGCCAGAGAAAAACCCATTGTGATGGAACATGAAAAGTAAGCCATGGATGAGGATGCTTATAAGTCCACTTATCAGCAGATAAGGGAGTATCCCTGCGTTTACGAAAAAGCCCTGTGTTCCCTCCATTGTCAGTGTTCCCAGGGGCATATGTTTCGCCTCGCCGACCGTCACGGGGTCAGTTGTCAGTCACAAAGCCATCAGAAAAAATGCAGCCAGCTGCTGGATCATTTGCGCCGGCAAACCCGTTTTGTATTTAAAATCAATGAGCTGGATGGCCCTCTGCCCCATAATAAGGAAATCCGCGTACAAAATGGCGGCCTTAACGGGCTGCGCAAACTGCTGCAGCTGGATGAACAGCAGGATATTGATATTGCCGATGTGGTTTCACAGGTGGTGGATATTTACGGTTGTGTGGATGGGCTGCCCTATAATGAGATCATGCAGTCGGTAATGGCCTACAGGGCGCGCCCCAAACGGCGACGCAAAAAATAATCCCCCTGGCCCTTTTCGTTGCCGGCTGGCAGAGTAAAATAAGGCCTTTATTTTAAAAACTTTTCAGGAGTCCCATGAAACGAGCAAGAAGTGTAGAAGAATATGTGGCACTGATAAAAGATGCCATTTATGAGCTGGAAGATATGAAAGCGGCGATTGAATATGATGGTGAAGGCATGGCCAGCGCTCTGGATTACACGGATGAGATTGCTGAAGAATTGCAGAAAATGTATCAGGAAATGGCCTCAGGTGATTATTGCTGGAATACCGGCGATTTAAAGTATATGAGCCATGTAAAACAGCATGATGAACAGTCATTGCCGTTTCGCCAGCTGTTGATTCGCATTAATGAAACCCATAAACATGGTCTGGAGCCAGCTGAAGAGGAATGAGCAAAGCCCCGGCATGGAAAACTCTCAGCAGCAGAGATATTTACCAAAATCCCTGGATTCGTCTGGAAGAGCATCAGGTGCTGAACCCGGCAGGCAAGCCGGCGGTGTACGGCAAGGTCTGTTTTAAATCCCGGGCAGTGGGCATTATTCCCGTGGATAATGAAGGCTGCACCTATCTGGTGGGTCAGCATCGTTACACTTTAAATGCCTGGAGCTGGGAAATCCCCATGGGCGGCTCACCACTGGATGAGGATGTCATGCAAACTGCCCACCGTGAGTTACAGGAGGAAACCGGTTTGCTGGCCGGGCGCATGCAGCAGATTCAGCGCTTACACACTTCAAATTCCATTACCGATGAAGAAGGCTATGTGTTTCTGGCGCAGAATTTAACGGCGGGCAAACAAATGCTGGAAGACAGTGAGCTGGATTTGCAGGTAAAAAAACTGCCTCTGGATGAGGCGGTTAGCATGGCACAAAACGGCGAGATTACCGATGCCATTAGCGTGTCCGGATTATTGCTGCTGGCATTAAACAGACAAAAATACGGGTTATGACAGAGCCGGCACCTGCCGTTGGCGTTGCCTGCTTATTATTCCGGCAGGGAAAGTTGCTGCTAGGCAGGCGGCCAAAACCCCCGCAACAAAATAGCTGGCAATGTCCCGGCGGTTTTTTACATTTTAATGAAACACCACAGCAGGCAGGAGAACGTATTTTGCGGCAGCGGCTCGGGCTGGATCTTACATTGGAAAACTGCGGCTTTTATACCAATAATCTTTTTACGTTCGAATCTCAGCATACGCTCAGCCTGTATCTGAGTGCCGACTGTCAGCAGCAAAATATCACTCACCCTGACTGGCAATGGTTTGATATTAAGCAATTGCCCCGGCCGCTTTTTCTGCCCCTTGAGATATTACTGAATCAACATCATGATGAAATACATCGCCTGATCAGGAAAGCCTGAAAATAATGTGTGCAAAAAAAGCCGCCATATTTTCATATGTAGAAAGTATTTGCGTTCATTTGCGTTTATTCGCGGAAAAATGCTTTTTACACAAAGCAGCTATTATTGCCGCAAATAATAGGCTATAAAACCCTAATAAATCTTTTATAAAAAATGCCAAAGCGGATCATATAAATATATGGGCAATAACAATCAACAGACCATGCAGGCCTTATGGGATTCTGCCCTGCTGGAAGGGGAAAATGCCGCCTGGCTAGAATCCCTGTATGAAACCTATCTACAAAACCCCAATCAGGTGGATGCCCAGTGGCGGGATTTTTTTGCCACCCTGCCGGGAGTGGGCGATGGTCATGTTAAGGATATTCCCCACAGTGATATTCAGCGCCAGTTCCGGGAGCTGACACAGTCTTCTATTTACAAGCCCTGCCCTTCCTCAGGCGGCAATGTTGATCTTGAGCATGAGCGCAAACAGGTAAAAGTTTTACAGCTGATAAATGCCTATCGCTTTCGTGGCCATCAGCGGGCAGACCTTGATCCGCTAGAGTGTCAGGAAAAACCCCATATAGAAGAACTGACGCTGGAATATTATCAGTTCACCGATGATGATCTGGATACGGTATTCGGCACCGGTTCCTTATGTGGCCCGGAGCAGGCCAGCCTGCGGGAAATATTGCAGATTATTCAGCAGACCTATTGCGGCTCCATTGGTGCTGAATATATGCACATCACCCAGACAGAAGAAAAACGCTGGCTGCAACAGCGGCTGGAAACTGTGCGTGGTCAGGCGGATTTAACCGATGGGCAAAAAATTGAGGTATTAAATCGTCTCTCCGATGCGGAAGGGCTGGAGCGTTATCTGCATACCAAATATGTGGGGCAGAAACGTTTTTCATTGGAAGGTGCCGAGTCCCTGATCCCCATACTGGATGAAATTATTCAGCGTGCCGGTCGTCACGGCATGAAAGAAGTGGCCATGGGCATGGCCCATCGGGGGCGATTAAATGTGCTGGTGAATATTATGGGCAAGCAGCCCAGGGATTTATTCAGTGAGTTTGAAGGCACCAAATCCTATGGGGATCACATGGGTGATGTGAAATATCACATGGGCTTTGCCTCCAATGTGAAAACAGAAAAAGGCCCGGTGCATCTGGCGCTGGCTTTTAATCCCTCCCATCTGGAAATAGTGGCGCCCGTGGTTGAGGGCGCCGTGCGGGCTCGCCAGTATCGCCGTAATGACCGGGCCGGCAATGAAGTGCTGCCGGTGCAGGTACATGGGGATGCGGCCTTTGCCGGTCAGGGGGTGGTAATGGAAACCCTGCAAATGTCCCAGTCCCGGGGCTATTCAACCCGCGGCACGGTACATATTGTGGTGAATAATCAGATTGGTTTTACCACCAGCAATATTCAGGATAGCCGCACCGCCCTGTATTGCACCGATGTGGCGAAGATGGTGGCCGCGCCTATTTTGCATGTGAATGGAGATGATCCGGAGGCGGTGATTCTGGTCACGCAAATTGCCCTGGATTACCGCATGGCCTTTAAAAAAGATGTGGTGATTGATCTGGTTTGCTATCGCCGTCATGGCCACAATGAGGCGGATGAACCATCGGCAACCCAGCCGATGATGTATAAAAAAATTGCCCAGCTATTGAGTACACGAACGCTTTATGCGCAAAAATTAATGAATGAAAAAATTGTCTCGGCGCAGCAGGTTGAAGAGATGATGAATGTGTATCGGGACAAGCTGGATGCGGGGCAGGCGGTGGTGCCGAATTTACTGGAAGATGGCACGGTTAAAAATCAGTATCCGGTAGACTGGACGCCTTATCAAAAGGCCGACTTCTCGGTGCAGGTGGATACCTCGGTGGCACTGGAAACGATTCAGCAGCTGAGTGCAAAACTGGAATCTTTGCCAGAAGGTTTTGAACTGCATCCCCGGGTTGAAAAGATTATGCAGGATCGCCATAAAATGGCCGCCGGTGCGCTGCCACTGGACTGGGGTTATGCGGAAACCATGGCATACGCTACCCTGGTCAACGATCAGCATGCGGTACGTTTATCCGGCCAGGATTCCGGCCGCGGTACTTTTTTTCACCGTCACGCGGTATTGCATAATCAGCACAATGGGGAAACCTATGTGCCGCTGCGAAATCTTACCGAGCATTATGCCAACTTTCTGGTGATTGACTCATTATTATCCGAGGAAGCGGTGCTGGCATTTGAATATGGTTTTGCCACCGCCGAACCGGAAACCCTGGTGATATGGGAAGCTCAGTTCGGGGATTTTGCCAATGGCGCCCAGGTGGTGATTGACCAGTTTATTGTATCCGGTGAACAGAAATGGAATCGGTTGTGCGGGCTGGTGATGTTTTTGCCCCACGGTTTTGAAGGACAGGGTGCGGAGCATTCATCAGCCCGGCTGGAGCGTTATTTACAACTGTGCGCACAGGATAATATACAGGTGTGCGTACCCAGTACACCGGCGCAGATTTTTCATTTATTAAGGCGACAGATTCTGCGGCCGGTGCGTAAGCCATTAGTTGTGATGACGCCGAAAAGTTTATTGCGTCACAAGCTGGCGGTTAGCAGTCTGGATGAACTGAGTCATGGTGGCTTTAGAAAAGTGATTGGCGAAATGGATGAGCTGAATCCGGCAGAGGTGGATCGGCTGATTATGTGCAGCGGTAAAGTGTATTATGATTTGCTGCAAAAACGCCGGGAAGAAAATATCCGCAATATTGCCCTGATTCGTATTGAAGAGCTTTATCCCTTCCCGGCAGAAGAACTGAATCAGGCATTAAGTCCTTATGAAAATATAAAAGAGCTGGTCTGGTGTCAGGAAGAACCTAAAAATCAGGGCGCATGGGATTATTTTGAGCCGCGTCTGGCGGCTAAATTAAAGCATGAATGCAGCGTGCAATATATTGGCCGTGAACCTTCAGCCGCACCGGCAGTAGGTTCGGCAAAAGTACATGCCCAGCAACAGCGTGCGCTGGTTGCTGAAGCACTGAAAATAAAGAAACTCTGATCCATTTATGAACGCAAACTGTTTTATCCAGAATTAATCAGAGTTGCCTAAAACAACAGGAAAGCATTATGAGCATCGAAGTTAAAGTTCCCGAATTGCCTGAGTCTATTGCAGATGCGGAGGTTCTCAGCTGGCATAAAAAAGTTGGTGACTTTGTAAAACGTGACGAAGTGCTGGTGGATATAGAAACCGATAAGGTGGTGCTGGATGTGCCTGCGCCGCGGGACGGGGTGCTGGCAGAAATTGTGGAGCCTCAGGGATCGGTTGTTGTTGCCGGTCAGTTACTGGCTGTGCTTAAAGAGGCCGATGAAAAAGCGGCGCTATCCCATAATGTGGTGGAGAAAAAACCAGCCGATATGGAAGTCGAAGAAAAGACGGCCGTTGAAACCGTGATTACACCATCGGCCAAAAAACTGATCGCTGAACATCAGCTGGATTCAAAAAATATTCAGGGCAGCGGCAGTGGCGGACGCATTTTAAAAGAAGATGTGCTGCGCTATTTAAATGCTCAAACAGCTGCAGAAAAACCACAGCAAAAAACATCAGCTGAAAAAGAAGCCGCGCCCCTGGCCGATGACCCGTCCGGGCGCGTTGAAAAACGTGTGCCCATGACACGCCTGCGGGCAAGGGTGGCGGAGCGTCTGCTGGAGGCCCAGCATAATGCGGCCATACTCACCACTTTCAATGAAGTGAATATGCAGCCGGTTATGGATCTGCGTACAAAATATAAAGAGGCTTTTGAAAAACGCTATGATGTGAAGCTGGGCTTTATGTCGTTTTTTATTAAGGCAACCATAGAAGCATTAAAACAGTTCCCGGCGGTCAATGCATCCATTGATGGTAATGATATTGTCTATCACGGTTATTTCGATATTGGTGTCGCCGTGTCATCACCACGGGGTCTGGTAGTGCCGGTGATTCGCAATGCGGATCAGCTGAGTCTGGCGCAGATCGAGCAGGCGATTATTGATTATGCACAAAAGGCCCGTGATAACAGTTTAAGTATTGAGGAATTGCAGGGCGGCACCTTTACCCTGTCCAATGGCGGCGTGTTTGGCTCGCTGCTTTCCACGCCCATTTTAAATCCCCCCCAAAGCGGTATTTTAGGTATGCATAAAATACAGAAGCGGCCAGTGGCTGAAGGGGATGATATTGTGATCAGACCCATGATGTATCTGG
>JALTRC010000135.1 GCA_026998145.1 Gammaproteobacteria bacterium | reverse complement strand
GTATCACCCGTGGCCTGTGGAATAAAGTCCTGCAACTGCTGGCCAATATTCTGCATAATCACCATCATATCTGCACTGGCCTGTGATGGAATCACATCGCCGGGTTTGAGTATGTCACTGGAATGCCCTTCGGTAATATCAATCTGTTTATCGGCAATCACACCGGGCATAATAATTTTTGCCACACTGTCTTCAGGAATCTGCCAGCCTTCCTTAATCGACAGAATCATTTTATAGGCCGTACCCTGTTTTTGTTGCACCGGCACTATGCCATTTACCTGGCCGATTTTATAACCACTGAAAGTGACACTGGCTCCTTCTTTTATGCCCGCTACTTTATCGAAAATCACAGAGTAGTTCTGCATACCCGATTCATGGCCGGTGATGCGAAACAGAATATAAAAAAGCAGTAATAAAATGCCGACCACAAAAGCGCCGACCAGGGTGTAATTTAAATGATCTTTTTTCATTCGACTGTTTTTCCTGTTAAGCGGCTTAAATATTCATCCACATCCACTTTATCCCGCCGGGGTTTCCGATTGAGTAAATTATGTATGCGCTCATTATCCGAATTACGCACCTCATCAACTGTGCCACACATTAAAATTTCACCCCGATCCAGCACAGTAATGCGATCAGCAATTTTAAAGGCGCTATCCAGTTCATGGGTCACCACCACAATGGTCATATTCATGGCATCCCGTAAACGTAAAATCAGCTCATCCAGCTCGGCGGACACTACCGGATCCAGCCCGGCTGATGGCTCATCAAAAAATAATAACTTAGGGTCCATAATAATGGCCCGCGCCAGTGCCGCCCGTTTAATCATACCGCCGGATAATTCAGCTGGCATAAAATTTTCAAAACCGGCCAGGTTCACCACTTCCAGTTTCATGCGCACCATAATATCCATGGTTTGCTGATCCAGCCGGGTATGTTCACACAGGGGCAGGCAAATATTTTCCGATACGGTCATGGAGCCAAACAGGGCGCCACCCTGAAATGCCACGCCCATATTTTTTCGCATGGCATGCATTTCATCCGGACTCATGCGGGTAATATCCTTACCCAGCAATTCAATACTGCCGGAGGTGGGCTTGTTCAGGCCTAATAAATAACGCAAAAAGGTGCTTTTTCCGGAACCACTGCCGCCCATAATCACCATAATCTCACCCTGCTCGATAGTGAGATTAATATCTTTTAAAATGAGCCTGTCACCATAATGGGTAAACAGATTTTTCACTTTAATGGCGGCTGTTTTTTCGCTCATATTTTATCGTGTTAAAAAGAAAGTAAATATCATATCGACAACAATGATGCAGCTAATCGACACCACCACAGATCGAGTCGTAGCTCGCCCCACCCCTTCAGCACCACCGCTAACCTGAAAACCATTAATCAAACCCACCAGCGCAATCATCATGGCAAACACCAGACTTTTCATTAGCCCCTGCATCACATCAAACACATGCAATACCTGAAAGCTGCGGTTTAAATAAGTGGTGATACTCAT
>JALTRC010000134.1 GCA_026998145.1 Gammaproteobacteria bacterium | reverse complement strand
CCAAATAAGGATATGACAAAAATGACATGAAATACAGAGCTAATATCTTTCCAGCTTTCTACCATATTCCTATCCTATTGTTTTTACTTAATTTATTAAAACTGGCCCAGTTTCTGCTCCACTTATAACAGTTCATTCAAAATGAAGGAAAGCATTATGGCTCACATTGTAATTATGGGTGCAGGCGTTGGCGGCCTGCCCTGCGCATACGAAATGAAAGAAGCCCTGGGCAAGGCCCACGAGGTAACACTCATTAATCCACGTGACAGCTTTCAGTTTACCCCCTCCAACCCCTGGGTGGCGGTTGGCTGGCGTACACCGGAAAATATCAGCGTGCCCTTAAGTGAGCCGTTAAAAAAACGGGACATTAACTTTATTCAGGATAGCGTCAGTGAAATCGATGCCAATAATAATAAATTAAGCCTGGCGGGCGGCGACACTGTTGATTATGACTATCTGGTGATTACCACCGGCCCACGCCTGGCCTTTGAAGAAGTGCCCGGCTCCGGCCCAGATGGTCACACTCTTTCCGTCTGCACCACTGACCACGCGGAAGCGGCACTGGCCCATTATGAAAAGCTGCTGGATAATCCCGGCCCGGTGATTATCGGCGCCATGCCTTTTGCCAGCTGCTTTGGCCCAGCTTATGAATTTGCCTTTATTCTGGATACCGCCCTGCGTAAAAAACGCATGCGTAATAAAGTCCCCATGACCTTTGTCACCTCAGAGCCTTATATCGGCCATCTGGGCCTGGGTGGTGTCGGTGATTCCAAGGGTATGCTGGAAAGTGAACTGCGTAATCGCCATATTAATTCTATTACCAATGCCCGCACCACCAAAGTGGAAGACGGCACCATGTATGTGGAAGAGCTGAATGCAGCCGGTGAAGTTATCAAGGAACATGAGCTGCCATTTGTGTACAACATGATGCTGCCAGCCTTTAAAGGTGTGGACGCAGTGGCCAATGTTGAAGGCTTATGTAATCCGCGAGGCTTTGTCATGATTGATGAAAATCAGCGCAATCCCACTTATAAAAACATCTTCTCCGCCGGTGTCTGCGTTGCCATTCCGCCAGTTGAAGCCACCCCGGTCGCTACCGGCGCACCAAAAACCGGTTATATGATTGAATCCATGGCAACTGCCATTGTGAAAAATATCAAGAGCGAGCTGGAAGGCAATGAAGTTACCGCTGTTGCCACCTGGAACGCCATCTGTCTGGCGGATATGGGTGATACGGGTGCAGCCTTTGTGGCGCTGCCACAGATTCCGCCGCGTAATGTCACCTGGTTTAAAAAAGGCAAATGGGTACACCTGGCCAAGATCGCCTTCGAAAAATATTTTATCCGCAAGATGCGCAAAGGCAATACGGATTCCGTATACGAAAGCTTTTTGCTGGGTGCTATGGGCATTAAAAAACTGGATAAATAAACAACAACTGAATTTCTCCCGGCCACCTTCGCTGGCCGGGTCACAACCCATCTCATCTCCTTGAGATATTTGAGGTCAAGGGACTGACCTTCTTTTTAAAACAAAACTTTTTTCTTCCACTATCCTCTATCTATCGTCACCCTTCACTATGCGATAGAAAAATGAATAACTATACGCCTCGCGGTTTTGATGTATTACACAATCCCAAACTCAATAAAGGCACTGCCTTTACTCAGCAGGAACGTGATGAACTGGGTTTACAGGGCTTATTACCTGCGGCTATTACATCACAGCAAACACAGATCAGCCGGGTGCTGGATAATCTGCACCGTAAAACTTCTGATATTGAACGCTATATCTTTCTGTTTTCTTTGCAGGGGCGCAACGAGCGTTTATTTTACCGTTTGTTAATCGATCATATTGATGAGCTGATGCCCATTATCTACACTCCTACCGTGGGCGAAGCCTGCCAGGAATTTGCCCATATTTTCCGCGAGCCCAGGGGCTTTTATATTACCCCCAATGACCGTGGACGCATTCGGGAAAGTTTAAATAACTGGCCGGAAAAAGATATTCGCATGATTGTGATAACCGATGGCCAGCGTATTTTAGGCCTGGGTGATCTGGGGGCCAATGGCATGGGCATTCCCATTGGCAAATTATCCCTTTACACCGCCGGCGCCGGTATTGCTCCCGAACAATGTCTGCCGGTTATGCTGGATGTGGGCAGCAATAATCAGCAGCTTATTAATGACCCGCTCTATTTAGGCCTTAAACAGCCGCGAATTTCAGGTGATGAATATTTGCAGCTGGTGGATGAATTTGTCACAACGGTACAGGATGTTTTTCCTAAGGCAGTGATTCAGTTTGAGGATTTTCTAACACCGAATGCTTATTTACTCCTCAATACGTATCGTAATAAAGCCTGCTGTTTTAATGATGATATTCAGGGCACAGCTGCGGTTGTATTGTCCGGCATTTATACGGCATTAACATTATCGAAGCAGCCCTTTAAAGACTGCCGGATATTATTTTTAGGTGCCGGTTCAGCGGCTACCGGCATGGCTGATTTATTAGTACCGGCTTTATGTAGCGCCGGATTAAATGAAGACGAAGCACGCAAACGCTTATGGTTTATTGACCGTCATGGCTTAGTGGTAAAGGACCGGGATTATCTTGACCCACACAACCTGGCCTATGCCCATGAGCATCCAACAATGGATTTTTTATCCGCCATTGATGACATCAAACCCAATATTTTAATTGGTGCCACCGGAGTGCAGGGCACGTTTACAGAAACCCCTATTCGGCGCATGGCCGAGATTAATTCCCGGCCGATTATTTTCGCTTTATCCAATCCCACCTCCCATGCGGAATGCACGGCAAAACAGGCTTATGAATGGACTGATGGACGCGCTATCTTTGCATCTGGCAGCCCGTCTTCTGCGGTGCATTACAGGGGGCAGTTTTTCAAACCCGGCCAGGGCAATAATGCCTATATTTTCCCCGGGCTGGGGTTGGGCGTGATTACCTGCCAGGCACGCTATATCAGCGATGAAATGTTTTTAGCCGCCGCCCAGGCATTATCGGAACAGGTGAGCCATAAACAACTTGAACAGGGTAATATTTACCCTCCCTTAAATCAGCTCAGAAAGGTTTCCTTTAAAATTGCCATGGCCGTTGCCCAAACAGCCTATCAGCAAAAGCTGACACCGGAAGCCTGCCCGGATAACTTATCTGCCCGTATAAAGGAACTCATTTACGATCCCACATACTAAAGAAACCAGTGTTCCTTCATCCACATTTCACTTTCAGAATTACCGACCCCATACAAGGCAAATATTATGGTCCGCAAACTGTTCTTTATTTTATCCATTAGCAGCACGCTTCTTATTATCCTGCTGGCACAGTTTTACCCTGTCGCATGGTGGCTATTTGCACTAACCGCCCCGCTGATTGCACTGGGCATTTATGACCTGCTACAAACCCGTCACACCATCCCCCGCATATTCCCGGTTATTGGTCGCCTGCGTTATTTATTTGAATCCATTCGCCCGGAAATTCAGCAATACTTTGTTGAATCGGATATTAACGGCATCCCCATTAATCGTGAATTTCGTGCGCTGGTTTATCAACGGGCCAAGGGCGTTCGGGATACCCGCCCCTTTGGCACATTGTTTGATGTTTATCGCCCCGGTTATGAATGGACCAATCAATCTCTTTCACCCAGACCCATGCCGAAAGAAATGCCCCGGGTTACCGTGGGTGGCCCGGACTGCCAACAACCTTATAAAGCCGCTTACTTAAATATCTCTGCCATGAGTTATGGGGCTCTGAGTAAACACGCTATTCTGGCATTGAGCAAAGGCGCCAAACTGGGAGGTTTTTATCACAATACAGGTGAAGGTGGACTCAGCCCCTACCATATTGAAGGTGGTGGTGATCTGGTCTGGCAGATTGGTACCGGTTATTTTGGCTGTCGCACAGCCGACGGTCATTTTGACCCTCAACTGTTTAAGAAAAAAGTCAATGCCCCGCAGATAAAGATGATTGAAATCAAATTATCCCAGGGAGCCAAGCCGGGACACGGGGGTATTTTACCCGCTGCCAAATTAACCGAAGAAATTGCCCAGATACGCCATGTACCTTTAGGCCAGGATGTGGTTTCCCCGCCCGGCCATAATGCATTTTCCGATCCCATTGGCCTGTTACATTTTGTTAAACAACTGCGTGAGCTTTCCAATGGCAAACCCATAGGATTTAAATTATGTATTGGTTACCGGGGCGAGTTTTTATCCATCTGCAAGGCCATGCTGGAAACCGGTATTACACCGGATTTTATCACGGTGGATGGTGGCGAAGGGGGCACAGGTGCGGCGCCAGTTGAACTCACTAATTCTGTGGGCACTCCATTGCGCGATGCCCTGTCTTTTGTACACAATGCCTTAACTGGCACCGGCCTGCGAGAGCAGATTACATTAATTGCATCTGGAAAAGTTTTATCGGCTTTTCATCTGTTAAGAACATTAGCACTGGGTGCTGACATGGTAAATTCAGCTCGCGGCATGATGTTCGCGCTGGGCTGTATTCAGTCTCGACAATGCAATGCCAACACCTGCCCCACCGGCATTGCCACTCAGGACCCTTCACGTTATCGACAGTTAAATATTGAAGATAAAGCCAGACGTGTTGCCAGCTATCAACACACAAGCATTCACGCTTTAATGGAAATTATCACCAGCATGGGCCTGGATCATCCATCACAGGTAAACCACTGCCATATTCATCGGCGCGTCAATGGCCCGCTTACCACAACTTACAGCGAGCTATACAAATGGATTGAAAAAGGCTGTTTGCTGGATGAGGCAAGCGTACCTGAAGACTGGAAACATGACTGGAATATTGCCCGTGCAGACAGCTGGGAAACCTGTTGCGCGAATTATTTAAACTGAAAACCATGGGCAAAGATACGACCATTCTGGCTGGCCAGCACAACATCAGACTGGCCATCATTATTAAGGTCAACCATTAACGGGGTTACCACAAAACGGTCAGCGCCTTCCTGTTTTTCCATTAACAGAGGTTTGCCGCTGGCTGCATTTAATACTGAATAACGGCCTTCTGTATCTGCGATCAACAATAATTTATCAGTAGACGGTTTCAGTGAAAACAGCAAAGGGCCTGCCTGTAGTTTAGCACCCAGTAAAGATTCCCAGACAATCACCCCATCATTGGCATTAATAGCCACAACCTTACCTGACAGGGTGCTCACAATAACAT
>JALTRC010000133.1 GCA_026998145.1 Gammaproteobacteria bacterium | reverse complement strand
AAATGGTGTGGTGTTGACGATGAAATAGATGTGCTGCTTCAGACGGGTTGTGTCTTTGATATGACAATGCCGTCTGCTCCAAGCGATACACAGACAAAAACCATAAATAGTCTATATTTTGCTAAAGAAGATGGGAAATGTAAGTCACATAATGTCGGGGTAGCCGTTAAGAAAGGTGAGTGGCGCGAAAATGAACTTCTTATGATACAAGGTCCTCTTGAGCTTAACTGGAAAAATAGAAAAGCAGGCGTAATACCTAGAATTGAATCTGGCGAATTGTCGTATGATTCACCGCCCAGGAGAGAGAGAATTTCTCTCTGGCGTAAAGCTGACGTTACCATTAAAGGTCTTGAAGAACATATTTTTATAAAACTTTATACTCATGGATTGCAGGAAAAAAATATGAAGATGTTTTATGAGTTGAATGGTTTTAATGATTTATGGACTTATTTAGAAGATGAATTTAGGGACAAGGAAAATACATCCTTACATTATGTTAGCGCATGGGAAATGTATGAGGTAATAAAGTCATTAACATGTAGTCAGAATAAATGATTAAAGTTTTACATGTGATAGAGTCTCTTGAGTTTGGGGGGGCTGAGAAGGTTGTTGTCCAGTTAGCAAATAATATGCATGGTAATTATGATATATCAATATGTATGACAAAAAGACGTGGATCTTTATCTGAAAATATTAATGATGATATTACACAGTATTGTTTGAATGCGGCTGAGGGTAATGATTACAAGGTTATTTTTCAGTTGGCTAAGATTTTAAAAGATAATAAGTTTGATGTTATTCATATACATAATTGGAGTGTGTATATTGAGGCGGTTATTGCTGCAAAAATATCAGGCACTAGAAAAATTATTCATACAGTACATGGCCCATATATGAAGTATGAAGATAGTGTGAGGGCAAAAATTAAAAAACACATCAGGCATACAATAGAACGTTTTTTATCAATATATGTTACTCAATTTGTTGCAGTGTCAGAAGCTATAAAGAAATATATGGTGAACGACATGCATTTGAATCCCAGTAAAATAAAAGTTATACATAATGGTGTAAAAGGAATAGATCTATCAAAAAAATCCATACCTTCTAATTCATCAACTATAAGATTTGTCATGGTTGGCCGTTTGGCTACTATTAAAAATCATCTACTCGTTTTACAGGCATTTAAGGAGCTTGTGCCTTCAATGGATATAGAGCTTACAATAGTAGGGGATGGCCCTGAAGCGATGAACTTGATGAGCTATGTAAATGAAAATAATTTAAGTCAATCAATCTGTTTTCTCGGATTTAGGAATAATGTAGAAGATATTCTTGTTGATAAAGATGTATTTCTTCTAACTTCTCATTATGAAGGTATTTCAATTGCACTGTTGGAATCAATGAGTTTATCTATGCCTTCAATAGCTACGCGTGTAGGTGGGATGTCTGAAGTTGTGGTTGATGGAACTACTGGTTTATTAATAGATGATAATGATAAGACTGGGTTAATTTTAGCAATTAAAAAATTAGTGAATAATCCTGACGTAATTAGAAAAATGGGCGCCTGTGCATATGATTTATTTATTAAAGAATTTAATGAAGATACTGTTATTAAAGAATATGCACTAATATACGGCAAATAATATGAGCTTACCTTCAAATAAAAAATATAATATTTTATATCACCATAGAACCCAGGGGAGAGGGGCGGAAGGTGTTCATATTACGAGTATTGTAAGGTCATTAGAGTCCATGGGGCATACAGTAACTGTGTTATCTCCACCAGGAGTAGATCCTATGTTACATGCAGGAAACGCCCCAGTTGATAAATCAAAAGTTAAAACAAGTGGTTTGAATTCCCTGTGGAAGTTTATAAGTAAGAATTTACCTAATTTCATGTTTGAATTGATAGAGGTTGCTTATAATTTAACTGCTATGCGTCGATTAGAATCTGAGTTATCTAAGAATAAATATGACTTAATTTATGAGCGTTATGCATTTTATATGGTTGCCGGTGCTATAAAGGCGAAAAAATATAATATCCCATTAATACTAGAAGTAAATGAGGTGAGTGGTATTAAAGAACGAGCCAGGAAGCAGTCGTTTCCTGCTATATGTAATTATTTTGAGCGATATCTTGTTAAACGATGTCGATCAATTCATACGGTTTCATCTTACCTTAAAAAATTATTATTAAAACATGGAATAGATGAAAACTGCGTTATTGTAACGCCAAATGGCATTGATCCACAAAAGTTTGCTGGAAAAACTGATTCTAGTAACTTAAGGGAAAAATACAAATTAAATGGCAGAAAAGTAATTGGATTTGCTGGGTGGTTTGATGAATGGGATCGGCTTGATTTAATGTTTGAAGCGTATGTCAAGTTAAAGCGGGAGTTTCCAGATCTAGCATTATTATTAATCGGTGATGGTCAAGTATTAGATGATATAAGAAGAAAAAGAAAAGAACTTAATATGGAAAATGATGTTATTTTAACTGGAGCCGTTAAGCGAGATGTGGTTCATAATTATATATCTATGCTAGATATTGCAATTATTACACACTCTAATGAATTTGGATCCCCTGTTATTATGTTCGAATTTATGGGGCTAAAAATCCCTATTATTGCTCCCTTGCTTTTGCCTATAACGGATGTTCTTAAGGATAATGAAACTGCTTTGTTATTTGAGGTCATGAATATGGAAGATATGATGTCACGTATTAAAGCATTACTTATGGATTCAGATTTGGCAGCTAAAATAGCAGATTCAGCTTATGCCGATTTAATGGAATATCATACCTGGGATCATAATGCTAAAGCTATACTTTCTACAGCTGGGCTTGAGTAAATTGATAATGATTAAGGGCTATGAAAGAATTTATTAAAATTATTGTTTATCATCTTCTATCGTTCGTATTGATAAAAAAAGGTAAGGGTAATTTTATATATATTACTTTTGATGATGGTCCTCATTCTGAAAATACCTATAAAATTTTAAGTATTTTGAATCAATATAATGTTAAAGCTACATTTTTTATGACCGGGTTCGAAATGCAGAAATATCCGGAGATTGTGAGGGATGTTATTAATGCCAATCACACAGTGGCATACCATGGTTATAAACATGAAAGTATGAAAAAACAAAATATTAAAACATTCATTGCAGATATTAAGAATGGAAGAAACCTTGAAAAAATATTTAATATACAATTAAAGCTTTACCGTCCCCCTTTTGGAGATATAAGTGTTTTAGGCTTTATTTATTTAGTATTGACTGGATGGAAAATAATTATGTGGTCACTTGATAGTCGTGATTCATATGATAGTAAAGATGTTGTTTTACAAACTATTTCACCAGAAAAAATTAGCCCTGGTGAAATACTGTTATTTCATGATGATTATATTAAAACTGCTGATTTATTAGGTGATGCCCTTCAACACTACAAAGATTCTGGTATTAATATTGGGAAGGTTTTGTAAATGGACTTAAAATTTACAACAATACTTATTTCAGTTGTTTTAATGAGTATTTTAAAATGTGTTTATGCAGAAAATTTAAATAACAGGAAAATCTTATTGGGTGATAAGGGATTTCAATCTTTATATGGTGCTAAACAGGTATATATGGCGCCAAACGGTAAGGATTCAGGTTATTGTGTGAAAAATGTACCATGTAAAACATTTTCATATGCTATTTCGCATATGGATTCTGGAGATGCTTTAATACTTCAACCCGGAAAATATACTCTCAAAGAAAATGGAAGTTTAAGCTATACGGATAAAAATGGTAATTCTATAAAGTATTCTTCACAACTACCCACAGGTATAAGTTCAGCGAAACCTACAATTGCGCGTGCTGAAATTCCTGGTACTGTTGAAATAGAAAGTGGTTTCACCCTGGGAACAAAAAATAAAAAAGTTAAATATGTCGTTATTTATGGGTTAACTTTTTTAAATCCTTCTTATCTCAGAAATGCTGATTATTCTGTTGTCAAAAGCACAGGTATAAAGGGAATGCTAGGAGTTGGTACAAATGATCATTCTCAGGGCTGCGTATTTAATTTAATTGAGGATGTTTGGATCTGGGGAAAAAACTTTCGAGGAAATGCTGTTAATTATCGTGCTCATCATAATATTTGGCGTCGAGTTTTAATCAGAGATGATGGCTGTGATGAAGCAAATTGCGGTGAAGGTGGAGGAAATTACAGTATTGGTATGACCATATATAATTCACATGATGTCATAGCTGAAAATGTATTGATTTTTGATCGTGTTCTTGGTTCTAACCCATATGGATATGCCGATTTTGCTACGGCTCAACATAATTCTAATAGAGGGCCTTTACCAGAGGGAGAAGCTAATGGTAGTAATCAATGGTTGGGTTGTATGTCTATTAATTCAGAGGATAGAGCGATTAATTTTGAGGCTGATGTAACGCTAGATTCACCGGATGTGACAGGCCGTATAAAAGATTTTTATGCATTCAAATCACGTTATGGATTAAGTATTGATGGAGCACATCGCCCTTATGAAGGTAATTCATTCTTTGAGATAGATAATATATATCTTTATACAACAGATGATCAGGAATACTATATTGGTTGTGATGTCGTTAATAAATTAAATGATACAGGATGTAATCATAATATTCGTTCTGTTCATCGAGGGCGTTATAAAGCCGGTATGGCTAATAAATTACTGCCTGAACATCGCTATGGAACTCAGATTAACCTGTGGCCCTGGCCAAATGAAAAAATTATTAAAAAAGATATTTGTAGTCATAATAATGAAATAGCACGTGGGTTTTGTGAATATCCGGGCAATTTGAGTGATTATATTAGATCATTCTAATGAATATAGGTGTCTTATATCTTGATTAGATTAATTTTTATTAAGTGCTATTCTTAAGTGAGATAACTTGCTGTAAGTGAGGCGAATGATGTATCTGTGTAAAATTAAATTGCCTTTAATATTTATTGTCTTTTCTCTATTTATTACCTCATGCACGGGTAGCAGCAGTCCTGAAAGTACCAATATTTTAGGTAATGTTATTTCTACCTCTACTTCTATTTCTGCTATTAATAATGGTAATTATGGTGTTCCCTATACGGATGCAAATTTTGATGCCATTATGGGCAACAATCAGATATACATGGCACCAGATGGTACGGATAGCGGCAACTGCGTACAAACAGCTCCCTGCAGAACATTCAGTTATGCAGTATCAC
>JALTRC010000132.1 GCA_026998145.1 Gammaproteobacteria bacterium | reverse complement strand
CGGAAAACATGGCTCAGATGACAATGAGAGCGATGACAACAATTCATCCCATGAACATGAACAGGAAAACGAGCAGGAAAATGGTGACGATAACGAAGCCGATAATGATAATAATGACCATGAAATGGAAATCGAACAGGATGAAGAACAGGAACGTGAAGTAGAAGAAAACGACAGCGAGGATCGCAGCACCGACAGGGAAGAACAGATCGATGAAGAGCGGGATCGGGAAGAACAGGACGACGACAATCAACCGGGCACACCCGGTTCGAATAATGGGGATAACGAAGCACCCGAAATCGATAATGGCGCAACTGACCCGGCAGAGCTGACTGGCAGCGGTGATACAGGCAGCCAAATACCTGACAGCACAATAGATCCAGCAGAGCAACCCGACCCAGGCTCAACACCCAGCCCACAATAATTTTATACAGGATGCCCGAACAGCATATCCCGTCTATAATCCTTCTCAAAAGGCCATACTAAAAAACCACATGCCGTTATTGAGCTTGCCCCAACATCTGTTTTCCTGCCGTTCATTTTCCAGCATCATTGCCTCTGGCCTTTTTATCAGCAGCCTGACCTGGCATTCCAGCGCTTTTGCCGATACGCGCCTTTTATTTAATCAGGGGGCCGATTTTTTTCAGCAGGGAAATTATCAGCAAGCTGCAGAGCGTTTTGAGCAGGCCCGCCGGCAGGGCCTGAAGGCTCCGTCACTTTTATATAATCTGGCCAGCAGCTATTACAAACTCAAGCGCTATGGGCTGGCCGAAAAATATTTTTTACAGCTGCGTCATTACCCCAAAATGCGCCCTCTGGCAGAATATAACCTGGCACTGGTGGCCGAAAAACAACAGCACAAAGCCCAGGCAAATCGCTGGCTTAAATCCGTTATCCGCAGCAGCGATAATGCCGCCCTGCTTAAGCTGGCAAAGGCCAAACTTCAAAAAACATCCGCTCCCGGGCTTAAACGCTACTCGGTTTATAGCAGCCTGAGCCTGGGGCAGGACAGCAATATTAATATTGCCGAGGTCAATGCCACCAGCCTGGCAGATTCATTTAACCAGTTCATAGTCTCCGGCAATTATCTGCTCACAGATAATAAATCTTCCGGCTGGTTTGCGGATTTTTCCTATTACCAGCTGCAATATTCCACCCAGTCATTGTTTGATAATTCCGAGCTGGCCTACGGCATCAGCAAGCGACAGAAGCTCAACAACTGGTCATTCAAATACGCTCTGCAACAGGCACGCTCCACCTATGGGGGCGCCGATTACCAGAATACACTGCGCCTTAATTTATATGCCTATTACCGGCTGGATCGTCAGCAGCGGCTGAACTTCAGCTACCGTTACAATGACATCACCAGCCAAACCACATCCACGGCGCTACAGGGCAGCCGGCAGAACATTAAGGCTGAATACCGCCACTACAGCAAGCACACTAGCCAGAAACTCAGCTATGAGCTGGAACTCAATAATCGTGAAGACTCTGCCACCAGCAGCTTCTCTCCCATCCGCAACAGAATCCGCTACCAGTACAGTTATTACCTGGATAATGGCTGGCGACTGGCTGGCGAGCTGGGATTGCGGCAAAGCGACTATCCCACAGTGGCGGCAGAATCTCGCAGCGACAGCCGTATTCGCGCCAGTATTTCTGCCGATTACCGCTTTAGCAAAACCTTTAAATTCAGAAGCCGCTTCAGCTATACGGACAATCAATCCAATATTGCTACCGACAGCTATAAAAAACAGCTGCTAACTATCGGCCTGAGCAAACTGTTTTAAAGTCCGCTGAACTTTTTCAGCCACCAGCACACTAACTTTCACAAGTACTTAATGGTTTTAAGGCTTGTTTTTTCATAGAGACCCCTTTGCAGTATTTTTACTGCCTTGAAGCACCCGCCCTCCGGGTGCTTTTTTATGCCCGGGAATCCAGTACAATACCCCCTTTGCCTGATCCGAGAATGCATTATGAGCAGCCTGCACAGCAGCCACATCAAAAGCCTGAAACTCCTTCACAAGGGAAAGGTTCGTGACAACTATGAGATTGATGACAAACACATGCTGATTGTCACCACCGACCGTATCTCTGCCTTTGATGTGATTATGCCCACGCCCATTCCCAATAAGGGCGCCATACTTAATCAGGTCACACGTTTCTGGCTCAACAAACTGCAACACATTATTCCCAATCACCTGTCTGATCTGCCGCTGGAACAGGTATTGCCGGACGCAGAGGAACGCAATGCAGTCGCTTCCCATGCCATGGTGGTCAAAAAGCTCAAGGCTCTGCCCGTAGAAGCCATCGTACGGGGCTATATTATTGGTTCCGGCTGGAAAGATTATCAGGCCAGCGGCAAAATCTGCGGCATCCAGCTCCCCCCCGGCCTGCAAATGGCCGACAAACTGCCCGAGCCGATTTACACCCCTTCCAGCAAGGCAGACGTGGGCGAGCATGATGAAAATATCGATTTTGCCAAAACCGTGGAACTGCTGGGGGAAGATCTGGCCGAACAGGTTAAGCAGGCCAGCCTTAAACTCTACACAGAAGCCGCAGAATATGCCCTGCAGAGGGGCATTATTATTGCTGATACCAAATTTGAATTTGGTCTGGATGAGAACAATCAGCTGGTATTAATTGATGAAGTTCTCACCCCGGACTCCTCCCGTTTCTGGCCTGCCGATCAATACAAACCGGGCAGCAGCCCCATGAGCTTTGACAAGCAGTTTGTACGGGATTACCTGGAAACCCTCGACTGGGACAAAACACCACCGGGGCCAGAACTGCCGGATGAAATCGTACAGAAAACCCAGCAAAAATATCAGGAAGCACTGGATCGACTGACTAACGAATGAAAGGCATCTTTATAACCGGCACAGATACAGATGTAGGCAAAACCTATATCGCCTGCCTGATCGCCCGCCAGTTACAACAGTCCGGCGTTGCCGTCGTGCCCCGTAAACCGATTGAATCCGGCTGCCAGAAAAAAGATCACGAACTCATACCCGCCGATGCCCTGGCTCTGAAACAAGCCGCCGCTTACTCGGGCACATTAACTCAAATATGCCCCTATCGCTTTATACCCCCCATATCGCCTAAACGGGCCGCCCAGCTGGCCGGGCAATCCATCAACACAGCTGACCTTGCCCGCGCCTGTACTACCGATTTAAACAAAGATGACTTTCTCCTGGTGGAAGGGGCTGGCGGCTTTTACAGCCCCTTATGTGAAGATGGCTTAAATGCGGATCTGGCGCAGGCACTGGCATTACCCGTAGTGCTGGTGGCTGAAGACAGGCTGGGCTGTATTAACCATATATTACTCAGCATACAGGCCATAGAATCCCGGGGGCTTGAGCTTTCCAGTATTATTCTCAATCAAACACAAGCTTCCGATAATCATAGCCCGATGAATAATATGCATGAGCTGAGCGAGATGATTGACATCCCTTTACTGAATATTAACTATAATCAATGCCACTCAAATGCAGATGATCTCAATATGAGCTGGTTACCAGCTTAGAAAACACCTACAGACAAATCAGAAAACAACCAATATACCCAGCCTGGGTCTGGCGTATAATGTCCCTGGATAAACAACAAGGAGATATACAATGAACTATTCCTCAGCACTACTCGCCAGTATTTTTTCAGCCTCATTATTACTTAGTGCTTGCAGTAGCGGCAGCGACTCCGCAGCCAAAGAAGCCGATATCACAGCAGACAATGCCAAAGACCTTGCTGTTGCCGCAACAGAAAGCACAAAACAGGCCGTTGCCTCAGAAGGTGCTCCCTCAATTTTCAAAACATCTGCTAGCCAGTTTGATACTCAAAGCTTTTCTGAAAAGCTAGTCCAGCAGGTTCAGCCCGCATCAGATCCTTATGATTTTAACTCCCTGTGCACCATAAGAGGTAGTGCAAGCAGTAATTTCAGCTCGGATGGTACAAGTGGTACTATTTCCTTCAATAACTGTGAAATGGACTTGGGCACTATTGTAAACGGCTCTGTCACCTTCCAGGGTAATTACACCAGCAGCGGCGGCAGCTACTCCATTGAATACAATAATTTTACCGTTACCTATAACGGCATTACTGAAACCATTGATTTCTCAATGGACTGTACATACAACAACCAGGGCGATTCCAGCTGTACCACTTCATCCACTGCTATGGGTATAGATGGACGCACCTATACGGTTAAAAATATAGATGTTAGCGGCGACGACATGTCAGGCTACAATATGACAGCCGAAGTTGTTGACCCGGATTACGGCACCATTTCTGTTAACGCCACTGCCGTTAAGTTTGACTGTGCGGCAGGTACACCTTCCTCTGGTAGCATTACTTTTTCAGCAGGTGGAAAAACCGGTACAGTGACATTTGACTCCTGCAGCAGCTTTACTGTAACCATTGATGATGGCGCAGTATCTACCACCTACAACTGGGCAGATATTACAGCCCCCTAAAGAAAACCTCTGATATAAAAAAGGCTCCGCAATGGAGCCTTTTTTATAATCTGTGAAAACATAAGCCTTAACGAATTTCCAGCAACTCCACATCAAAAACCAGAGTCGCATTAGGCGGAATCACACCACCGGCACCATGAGCCCCATAGCCCATTTCAGGTGGAATCGTCAACTTACGTTTACCGCCGACTTTCATCCCCTTAACACCTTCATCCCAGCCTTTAATCACCTGACCTACACCCAGCGTAAAACTGAATGGATCATTGCGATCCACACTGGAATCAAACTTTGTACCGTCAGTTAACCAGCCAGTGTAGTGCACCACAACAATTTCGGCGCCTTCACCCGCTCCCGCTTCAGGGCCTTCACCAACGGTTAAATCTTCAATCTGTAATTCAGACATATTTGCCTCCTTTAATAATGTGGCCCTATTATAACCCAATTAAGATTGCGCACACTTTTCCTGTTTTTCCGTTAAAATAATTAACCTTATTTTAAAAACGATTAACGAATGAAAAAACTTGAAACTGTTTTTGAAGGCTTTTTATGGCAAAGTCGCCTGATTGTTATTGCGGCGGTTCTAATCAGCCTGATTTCCAGCATTGCCATGTTTTATATGGCGACGGTTGATGCGGGGTTTATGATTAGTCATTTATTAGACTACCCCTCGCTAACTTCTGCCGAGCGTGTGGATATGCGCAGCTCAACCATTACCCATGTGGTTGAATTAATCGATGGTTATTTACTGGCCACGGTTCTGCTTATTTTTGCGCTGGGTTTATATG
>JALTRC010000131.1 GCA_026998145.1 Gammaproteobacteria bacterium | reverse complement strand
GCCAGCAGCATTACCCTGGAAATGAAAATTGCCGCCGTTAATGAAATCTGCAAACTCACCCATGAGCCGGTGCCACAGGAAGTGCTGGATGCCTATGAGCTGGAGCATCTGGAATATGGCCCGGACTATATTATTCCCAAACCACTGGACCCGCGTTTGATTGAGCGGGTACCTAAAGCTGTGGCACAGGCAGCGATTGATAGTGGTGTTGCCGGGATTACTGATTAACTTACTGCGGTATATTTGACACAGAGGCACGGAGTCACAGAGCTTATTTCCATAAGCCTCCCCCTTTGAAAAAGGGGGAATGAGGGGGATTTAAGGTTTGAATGATTTCAAATCTCCCCCAGCCCCTCTTTGCTAAAGAGGGGAGCTAATACAGGGTATTTAAAACTGCCCAGGAAAGGCGGAAATCCAGAACCCACACAACCCCTTAGCGTTCTTCGCGCCTTCGTGTCAAAACTTTAAAACCCCCAACCACCCCATTAAACCATCCACGACTGCTACACTCAAAACAAACACAGCATTTTGAGGGAGCAGCCATGAAAAAAATTACCGTGATCGGCGCCGGTCGCGTCGGCGAGTCCACCGCCCAGTTTATTGCCAGCAAGGATATGTGCCGGGAAATCGCCCTGATTGATGTGCGCGAAGGCGCAGCTGAAGGGGCGGCACTGGATATTCAGGAAGACGCCCCCCTGTTCGAATTTGATACCCGCCTCACCGGCGGCACAGACCCGGCATTAATGAGCGAGTCAGATCTGATTATTGTCACCGCCGGCATCCCCCGCAAGCCGGGCATGTCCCGCTCGGATGTGATGGCCACCAATGTGAGAATCACCGATGAGATTATCGACAACACCTTAAAGTATGCACCAGACACCATGCTGCTGTTTGTCTCCAATCCGGTAGACATACTCACCTACCGCGCCTGGCAGCGCACCGGCTGGGATCGCAGCCGCATCTTCGGCCAGGCCGGGGTACTGGACTCTACCCGCATGGCCAGTTTTATCGCCATGGAAACCGGCTATTCGGCACTGGATATCAACGCCATGGTGCTGGGCGGCCACGGGGATTCCATGGTACCCATGATGCGCTACACCACCATATCCGGCATTCCGGTCAGCCAGTTTCTAAAACCACAGATGATCGACGACATAGTGGCACGCACTCGCGGCGGTGGTGCCGAAATCCTCGCCCTGCGGCAGAACAGTAGCGCCTATGATGCACCCGGTGCCGCCGTGGCCACCATGGTGGATGCCATTATTAATGACCGCAAACGCATTCTGCCATCTGTCGCCATACTAAATGGCGAATATGGCTGCCAGGACATTGCCATCGGCGTGCCCACGGTTTTAGGCCGGGGCGGCATGGAAAATATCATTGATCTGGATTTGAATGAGCAGGAACAGAGCGACTTTAATAATTCAGTCGCCCAGGTAAAAAAAGATCTAAAAACCCTGGCCAGCCTGTAAAAACCCCATCACAACCCCTCCCCCTTTGAAAAAGGGGGACCGAGGGGGATTCAAATCACGACCAC
>JALTRC010000130.1 GCA_026998145.1 Gammaproteobacteria bacterium | reverse complement strand
CTGGGCGTTCATAAGTAAGTCGAACGTCCTGTTAAAAAAGCCCTCGCTCTGCGGGGGTTTTTTTTCACTCCTTAGAGGTCTGCCAACAGACTTTTAAGGACTGGAAAACATTTCACCACAGAGGACACGGAGGTCACAGAGGTGTTATTAAATGATATTAGCGGCGTGATAGTTGACTCGGCAATGCATGTACATTCAGCGCTTGGCCCCGGGCTGCTGGAAAGCACTTATGAAGCCTGCTTAATACACGAGCTTAAATCGCGGGATTTGCTGATTCAAAATCAGCTCGCCCTGCCGGTAAATTATAGGGACATACAGATTGATACAGGCTATCGAATAGATTTATTAGTGGAAAAGGAAGTAATTGTTGAGCTAAAAGCCGTTGAAAAATTACTTCCAATACATCAGGCACAGTTGCTGACTTACTTAAAACTAAGCCAGAAAAAAGTTGGATTACTCATAAACTTTAACTCGCTACGACTAAAGTACGGCATAAAGCGAATAGCTAATTAAAACTAAAGCGATTCACCGTAGATGGCATAAAGAACACAGAGAACATTATTGCTCACAGCTATACAAGCATACCTCTGTGACCTCCGTGTCCTCTGTGGTGAAAACATCTTTTAAAAAGGTAACACCATGACTGACATAGATATCGAACAATACAAAATTTCCGAAGAACCTTTTTACGAAGCCCAGGACGACGAAGTCGCTTTATACGAAGCCGCTTATGATGCTCGCCTGCCGGTGATGATTAAAGGCCCAACCGGCTGTGGCAAATCACGTTTTATTGAGCACATGGCCTGGAAGCTGGGTAAGCCGCTGATTACTGTTGCCTGCAATGAAGACATGACCGCATCGGATCTGGTGGGACGTTATCTGCTGGATGCCAATGGCACCCGCTGGCTGGACGGCCCCTTAACCACAGCTGCCCGCATTGGCGCTATCTGTTATCTGGATGAAATTGTTGAGGCCCGTCAGGATACCACGGTGGTTATTCACCCGCTAACGGATCATCGCCGCACCCTGCCGCTGGATAAAAAAGGTGAGCTGATTGATGCCCACCCGGATTTTCAGCTGGTGATCTCCTATAACCCCGGCTACCAGAGCCTGATGAAAGATTTAAAACAGTCCACCAAGCAGCGCTTTACCGGCCTGGATTTTGATTATCCGGACAGCAAAACGGAAGCGGCCATTGTCGCCAAAGAAGGCAGCATTGATGAAGACACTGCCGGCAAGCTGGTAAAAATTGCCCATACGGCCCGTAACCTGAAAGGTCACGGTCTGGATGAAGGTATCTCCACCCGTCTGCTGGTTTATGCGGCAAACCTGATCAATAAAGGCATAGCGCCGAAGAAAGCCTGTCGCATGGCGCTGGTTCGTCCGATTACCGATGACGCAGATATTCGCAGTACCCTGGATCATTCGATTGATAGTATTTTTGCTTAGGATTCCTGACCACAGAGAAGCCGCCAGCCTGTTTTCTCTGTGTCCTTCGTGTCCTCTGTGGTAAAAAACAATGACAACTGAAACACAATATCCAGATTATCGCGCCAAACTCAAATGCAGCTTCGAGCAGATCGAAGAATGCTTTGACGATTATATTCAGGACGCCCTGCGTAATCTGACCAATAAAGGCATAGAAGCCTATCTTTCCGGCGCCTCGCTGATCTGTATGATTGGTCGCGGCTGGGAGCCTGTGTCAATTTATCTGGAAGAAATGCCGCAGATGGTAGCGCGTCTGCATGATGAAGCCATTCTGGAAGTGGTATCCAAACATGTGTGGGATATGTCCCGCTCCCCCAATGGCAAAGCCATCCCGCCTTTTATGCAATGCCTGCCGGAAGCCTCCCGCCGCCTCGGCACCATGGAACAGATGGAAAACTTTTTCGACATTCTGTTCGACATGCTGGATAAAACCACCACCTCGGTACACGGCCATCACAAAACCCATTCCAGTCAGGGCTTCCCCATTCTGCTACAGCAGATCCCCTATCTGCTGAACCAGTTATCACTGGAAGGCCTGAAAAACTGGATTGACTATGGTGTACGCAATTACCGCAGCCACCCGGAACGACAGAAAGACTATTTTGCCCTGCAATCTGCCGACAGCAAGGCCATGCTGCAACGAGAACGCCATGGCACATTATTTATGGATAATGAACGCCTGCTGGATATGTATCTACGCAGCATGTGGGAGGATGAATCCTATTTTGTGCCCTATTCGGAAGGCTTTGATGAGCTGCGTAAACCCGTTCCCTACTACGATCATCTGGGTATCCGGGTACCGGATGTTTATGATGATAAAAACGGCGTCTCCGGCCTGAATCGCTATCGCATCACCATTGCGCATATTGCCGCCCACCGTAAATGGACAACGCCGATTATCGCCGATAATTTCAGCCCGTTTCAGCGCATGGCCATTGAGTTTTTAGAAGACTCCCGGGTTGAATATTTAATGCTCAGAGAATACCCGGGGCTGAAAAAATATTTGCTGGCATTGCACCCGGCACCCATCGAAGGTGACTGCGACACAGAAAAAGAATCCTGTATCCGTCACCGGGTTGCCATGTTATCCCGCGCCATTCTGGATGAAAATCACGGCTATCAAAACGAGCATATTCTGGATTTTGTCGAACGCTTTTATGAGATCGTCAAAAAAGACGGCGGCAGCACAAAGCAAATGGCGGATATTGCGGTTTTATTTATTGCCCGCACCCGCCTGCAAAGCGATCAGTTGCCCAGCATTCGTTTTGACAATACAGTGGTGGATTATCGGGATGACAACCGCCACATGTGGATGTTTATTGAAGAAGGTGATGAAGAAGAGGCCTTTGAAGATCACCGGGACGCCACGCCGGAAGAGCTGGAAACCGATGGCCTGCCACCGCGCCATTATCCGGAATGGGATTACCACACGCAAACCTTCAAGCCCGATTGGGTCAGCCTGTATGAATCCATTCATCCTTCAGCCAATGCCGGTGATATTGATGCCATTTTAGACAAGCACAAGGCGCTGGCCAAACAGCTCAAACATATTCTGGATATGCTCAAACCCCAGCAGTTTGTGCGGGTGCGTTATCAGGAGGAAGGCAGCGAGCTGGATCTGGACGTGGCGATTCGCTCATTAATCGATTACAAATGCGGCGCCCAGCCTGACCCCCGCATCAATATGAGCCACAAGCATGATGGCCGTGATATTGCGGTCATGCTGTTGCTGGATTTATCCGCCTCATTAAACGATATACCCGATGGCGCCGAGCAGTCTATTTTGCAACTCAGTCAGGAAGCGGTCACCCTGCTGGCCTGGACCATCGATCAGCTGGGGGACAAGTTTGCCATTGCCGGCTTCCATTCCGACACCCGTCACAATGTTCGTTATTACCACCTCAAAGGTTATAGCGAACAGTTTGATGATACGGTTAAGGGCCGCCTGGCCGCTATGGAAGCCGGTTTTTCCACCCGCATGGGCAGCGCTATCCGCCATGCAGGCCATTATCTGGACGCCCAGAAAGCCGATAAAAAACTGATGCTGATACTCACCGATGGGGAGCCGTCTGATATTGATGTGGAAGATGAACAATACCTGATCAGCGATACCAAAAAAGCCGTGGATGAACTTTCTTCCAGAGGCATGTTCAGTTACTGCATCAGCCTGGACAAAAAGGCCGATGACTATATTCAGGACATTTTTGGCGTTGGCGGTTATACGGTCATCGATAATGTTAAAAAACTGCCGGAAAAATTACCCATGCTGTTTACGGCTTTAACGTCCTGAGTTGTTTGGTATAGTTTTTTCACCACAGAGGACACGGAGGTCACAGAGAAAAGCGTTTTCAGGTTGTTACTGGGTCTGTACCCCTTACCCCTGTGGTAAAACTGCTTTTAAATACCGCCAACACTTACAGAAAAACACCATGAGCAATAAAGTTACCGCTTCCATTTTATTCAGTTTTAAAGGCCAGACCCTCACCCCGTCCGTTGAGCTGGATCTGGATCAGCAGATGCAGGCCGGCGGCAAGCTGCCGGATCTGTATCCGCTGATTGCCCGCGCCAATGGTTATGATATGTATTCCTATGAATATGAAATGATGCAGGCTGAGGAAATTCAGTTCTCTCAGCCTGAAGGGCTGATTGCCGATTTTATTCAGGATGGAAAACTGGACATAGAGGCTTTTGAAAGCGCCTGGCATACACAGCAGATATTAGACAAGTTACAACAGATAGCCTCAGAGCATCTCAATATTGATGACCTGCAACAACACCCGGATGTGCAGACAGCACTGCTGGAAGCCTATAAAATAGGCAGCCGCTAAACCCCAATAAACTCCCCCGCTGGATATAAACCATGTTATTAAAATTATTACGCGAAGGCCTGGGCCGCCTGATTGCCTTTATCAGTTTTCTGACTCGCCCCAAACAGATTAAACGCAGTGAAGAAGAACAGAAAAAAGTCGATGAGCAGGCTCGCCATTTAAGCCTGTACCAGTTCTATGCCTGCCCTTTCTGTATCAAAACCCGCCGGGTGATTTACCAGCTGAATCTGCCCATTGAAACCCGGGATGCCCAGAAAGGCCCTTACCGGGAAGAACTATTGCGTGAGGGCGGCGAGATCAAGGCTCCCTGCCTGCGCATCGAAGACGCCGGTGAAGTTCGCTGGATGTATGAATCCAGTGATATTATTGCTTACCTGCAGCAACGCTTCGCCAAATAAACACTTTCCCTGGCCGTAAGCCTCCCCCTTTTCAAAGGGGGAATGAGGGGGATTTAAAAACTTTCAGTTTTGAGCTTTCTATTAATAGCTTGTTTTAACTGGAACGATTTCAAATCTCCCCCGGCCCCTCTTTGCTAAAGAGGGGAGCTAGCACTATTAAAATAATAGTGTATTTCCTGATAATCTGAGATTCATTCAATTAAGAATACTTATCCAGTATAACTGACTGAAAATAATATATTTTATTTTTTAAGTTATTTTATATAATCATGCCACTTCCACACATAAATCCCCTATAGCTATAATTTAAACGAATTTTTACACCGCCTTTCATAAAATACAGCTATAAAACTTTTTTCTTTACTTTTTCTCTTAATAAAACCCTTAAGCAGGTTTCAAACCCCTGACAAAAAAATATATAATATATTTATTATCAATGACTTATAACAAAATCCACCCCCTATGATATAAGCCTTATACCCACTTATGGATACACGCCTTAAAAATTTATCTCACAGCTATTTAATTATATTATAAGTTTATT
>JALTRC010000129.1 GCA_026998145.1 Gammaproteobacteria bacterium | reverse complement strand
GGTGGTGGCGGTAAAACTAACAAAATAAATGGCATCAAAAATACTCATGTGCCAGGGGCGGCCCTGATCGTCAACGCCCGGTGTTAGCACCATGCCCATAATGGCAATACTGTATCCCAGTATCACTACGATAATGGGAGTGCGCATCTGGCGCAGTATCAGGGAAGTAACGACATTCATGGCAGCTTAGTGATGCATCATGGTGGTTTCAATAATCAGTAGCACGACAGAAATAATATTGGCCAGCATAGCGCCACCGCTTAAGGATACGATGGTCGCCATTACATCCGGTGTCAGACCGGACTGAATATGCACCGCAAAGGCCCATACAAAAGACGCGGATAATAATTGCACCACGGCCACCAGGCTGGTGGCCAGCAACATGGCGCCCATTTGGGAACGGTCACCAAATTTTAATATGGTGGCAATCAGGTTGACCACGACAACGGCAAATAGCTCGTATACATTGTGATGTTCAGGATTGGAAACTTCACCTGCATAAAAGCCGAAGTTAAGGGTCAGTGCAAGAATCATAAAGAAACTGAAAACAACTTTTTCTCTATTCATTTTTTTGCCTTTTTATAAGAGGGTTAAAGGAGTAGTTCTTTTAATATTTCTTCATAGATTTCCGACAATGTATCAAGATCTTCTGCCAGCACATGTTCGTTAATCTGGTGAATGGTTGCATTCAGTGGGCCAAGCTCTATTACCTGGCTGCCGGTGGGGGCAATAAAGCGTCCATCGGATGTGCCACCTGCGGTTGAGAGTTCTGTGTCATAGCCGCAAACTTTTTTAATGGCCTTGCAGGTGGCGGCTACCAGTTCCCCTTCCGGGGTTATAAATGGATGGCCGGATAAATTCCATTGAAGATCATAATCCAGTTTATATTTATCCAGCACAGCTTCGACTTTCTGGCGAATTTCCTGCTCAGTGGTTTGTGTGGAAAAACGCAGATTAAATAAAATTTCCAGATCACCTGGAATCACATTATTGGCACCTGTGCCTGCATGTATATTGGAAATCTGAAAAGACGTGGGCGGGAAGAATTCATTGCCCTGATCCCACTGAATTTCCACCAGTTCTTTTATGGCAGCGGCGGACTGGTGCACAGGATTTAAAGCCAGATGCGGGTAGGCCACATGTCCCTGTTTGCCGTGAATAACAAGCGTGCCGGAAAGAGAACCACGGCGGCCATTTTTTACCACGTCCCCCAGCTTATGTGTGCTGGAAGGTTCGCCCACCAGACACATATCAATTTTTTCATTACGTGCCTGTAAATGCTCAACCACCTTAACCGTGCCGTTAATGGAAGGGCCTTCTTCATCACTGGTGATTAAATAGGCGATGGAGCCTTTGTGATCCGGGTGTGCAGCAATAAAACGTTCGGTTGCGGTAATCATGGCGGCCAGGCTGCCTTTCATATCCGCCGCGCCGCGACCATAAAGTACGCCATCGATCACCTGGGGTTCAAAAGGCGGTACATCCCATTGTTCAACTGGCCCCGTGGGAACCACATCCGTATGACCGGCAAAGGCAAACAGGGGTGGTGTGGAACCGCGCCTTGCCCAGATGTTTTCCACTTCTTCAAAAGGGAGCTTTTCAATATTAAAGCCAATGGCTTGCAGGCGTTCTGCCATTAGCGTCTGGCAGCCTTTGTCATCAGGTGTTACGGAATCTCTGGAGATCAGATCAATGGCTAGTTTTTGTGTATCACTCATAAGGGGCTGCTTTCATTAAAAAAGGCGGATTATACCCCAGGGAGCCTTTAGAATAACTCATGAACTCACATTCACGCTTAAAATGCGCGGCCTCTGCGTTGCGAATCTTCACAATAGGTTGCTATTGCGTGCGATTCGACGCCTTGATGCCGCACATTTTAAACGCCAACTGTTTCGTTTAGAGTTAATCAAAGGCTCCCTAGTCATTATCGCCATGCAAGGCTTCATACATGGAGAGATATTCTTTTTCCATGGAATCAAACTCTTCCTGTAGCTGAGCATAGGCCACATCTTTTTTAATGATTTCTTCTTCCATGGCTTGCAGCTGTGATTTGAGTTCATCCACATCAGCATTGTTTTCTGCTGGCTCGACCGGTGGGGCATCATCTGCTGAAATACCCTGTTGTTCCAGTAATTGCTTAAAGTGCTGGTTTTCATCTTCCAGAATGCTGATGCAGCCCATCATTTCCTGACTGCTGTGGGCAAAATCACTGATAGTTTCCTTCATTTTTGTTGCCATCTGGGCGTCCATTTTAAGTTCATCAATGGTGGAGTTTAATTCATGGATCTGGCTTTCCTGTTTGTCAACCAGGTCCTGTAATTCAGACAGGTCAATGGTGGAGTCTGAATTATCGGTAGCGGGAGGCTGGGCAGCAGGTGCACTTTGTAGTTGTTGCAAGTACTGAGCTTCAAGCTGGCTGACTTCTTCCTGCAGGCGATTGTTTTCCATTTCCAGTACTTCCATACACATTTTTGAATCGCTCAACTGGGTTTCCAGCGCTGCTATCTGATTATTAATATCATCGATCAGTGACTGCTCTACATCACTGCCCGCATCACCCACTGATTTTCGCAGGGCGTTAATGGCGTTTTCCTGCTCATAGATAATATCCTTGAGCTTATTGACTTCACCATCCACTTTTTTACCCTGGGTTTCGATATAAAAAACCTTCTCTTTAACTTCAGGGCTTTCATTAACCGCTATATCCATTTCGGTTTTTTTATGTTCTTTGTGAATAACCGTGGTGAGTTTTTCAGCAATGGATTCCATGCCCTTATAGATCTGCTCCCAGAAATGAATTTCATGCTCGTTATATTCTGCGGCGGATTTTTCCATTTCCAGGAACATTTCACGGATGGCTAATAACTGGCTCTGGCTTTCATCCGGTGCGGCGCTTTGTTCGCCAGTTTCGTCTGACGGGGTATCGGTTTCTGTATTATCTGCCGTTGTCTCGGCTTCATTGGTTTCGGTGTCGGCGGCGTCTTCGCTTTCAATGCGGCTTTGCTGTTGCAGCTTTTCCTGATTGCGCTGCATTTCCTGCTCGATGTATTCGGCATAGCTGGTACTTAAATCAAAGGCTTCATCAACTTCTGGTGTTAGTGTTTCAGCTTCTGTTTCGCCTGTTGTACGTTGGGATAATTTATAAACATAAATTAACAGGCCGGTACTAAATGCCAGTAGAATAAATAATATTTCGGCGGAGAAGAGCAGGTAGATAGTGGGTATATACATAGGCCTGTACTTTGTTTTTTTATTTTTTGTTCTTCATCATTTTGAATATAAAGAAGACATTAATGGCAATAAACAGCAGTATCAGATTGCCGATAACAAATATTTTAAGTGCCTGCATTAAATCATCTTCAGGCGGTTCTGTCTGTGCAGGTTTTTCTTCGGCAGCAGGTGCGGGCTGTTCGACAACGACTTCCGGCTTGGCCACTTCAGGCAGGGCCTGGGGCAGGGTGGCTCGAAAAGAGAATACCTGCTGACGTTCAAAGGTTTTGGAACGGGCAATGACCGAAGCGCCGTAGATGCCATCTTCGGTGGGTTCATAGTCGGTTATAAAAACACCTTCATGGGTGATCTCGTCAAAGGGCTGAGTATCAACCTGGCCGTTAGGGTGTTCGATTTCCAGTTCCAGTTTCATGGTGCTGATGACTTCATCCGCATCGACAATTTTATCGTCCTTTTCCAGCCAGGTTTTAATTTCCAGTACAGGCGTTTCGCTGTTGGTATTGTAGGCAAATTCGGTGCGCAGTTTTACATCGGCCACAATATAGGCTTTGTTGTCGTTATCACTGAATAAAATTTTCCACTGACCTTCTTTGGGTTTGGTCAGGGTAATCATGTCAAAACTGCTGGAGACAAACCATTTGATATTGGGGCTTTTAAAGGTGGAGTTGAGGCGTTTGCCGTCCGGGTCTTCTAGCAGAATCTGGCTTTTTTCCGATGCCTTATTGGCAATAATGGTGATCTCCCGAATGCTGGGGTCGACCGTAAAGGCATTTTCTGTCAGCGGCAGCATATTGGGTTCTTTGCTTTGCTCGAATATTTTGGCAAACACCTTGTGCAGCACATCATCACTGGCTGCCAGTGCATATCGGCCATCGGTAGCATCGGCGATTTCCTGTAGCAGGCTTTGGTCGGAATTTTGCGTAAAGGCAATGCTGTATATTTTTATGTGATATTGCTTGAGTAATGGCACCAGTTCATCAAAGATTTTCTGCCGCAGTTCGGCGGATCTGGCTTTATCGCCCACATCCATCTGACCATCGGACATCAACACAATAATGGGATCATGGCCGTTGTTTTCACTGTTTTTTAAAAGATTGATGCCCCGTTTAATGGCGGCATAAATATTGGTGTACAGACCTTTTGATGAGACCTTATCGGTGGCACGCATGGATTTGCTGATGTTTTTATCCGTATCCAGGCTTGTCATAAAGGTGATAGGCCAGGCCTGGCTGCTAAAGCTCATGACGCTGAGGCGATCCTCTTTGCCCAGCAGATTAATAAATAACTTGGCGGCCGGTTTGCGCAGCTCTTTGGGGTCGGTTTTTTTCATACTGCCGGAACTGTCCATGGCAACTACCGCATCCAGGGGCAGTTTTTCATCGGCAAAAGCAGGTGAGTTAAGTAGGCTGAGTATAAAGAAGCTGAGTATTGCGCGTATTTTTATCGACATCCACCATGCCCCATGTGTTTTGTTATGCTGGGGCTAGTATGTGCTTTAAATTTCTACCCTAAGCCCTTGTTTATTATTGTAGTACACAATTTTAATAATGTGCCAAAGGGGGCTACTGGCTGATATGTTTAATCAGGGATTCCCGTAACTGCTGGGATTCTTCTTCATTGAGCAGCGGGTGGTTATTGGCATCGGTAATATAGAAGGTGTCGCTGGCTTTTTCACCGGCGGTGGAAATCATGGCCTTGTGAATACGCACATGCTGCTCGCTAAAGGCAATGCCAATATCGGCCAGCAGGCCGGGGCGGTCGGTGCTGGTAATATCCAGCACGGTAATGTCCTTGCCGGGCAACTGCTCGAAGCTGATTCGGGTTTCCACATTAAAGTGCTTGTGGGCGCGGCTTTTGCTGACCACAGGCGCCTTGGCTACCAGGGTATTATCTTTAACGCGCTTGCTGATGCGCTGGATAATCTCCTCAAGACGATACTCATCAGCGTTGATGCGCTCATCTTTTTCCATCACCTTAAAGGTATCCAGAGTGAAGCCGTTATCGGTGGACATGACCTGGGCATCCAC
>JALTRC010000128.1 GCA_026998145.1 Gammaproteobacteria bacterium | reverse complement strand
GTTTAAACATATTTCCCAGGCCATTGATGTGCCGGTGCAGGTATTTGATGACAATATTATTTTTGCGCAGAATTTTTATCAGGTATCAGTGGATGATCGATACTATCCCAATTCCGGCATATCCTCTTTAGGCCATGCCATACCGGCGGCCATAGGCGCACGTTTTGTGGATGACAGGCCGGCCTTTGCCATTATCGGTGATGGTGGTTTTCAGATGTGTTGCATGGAAATCATGACCGCAGTCAATTACAACATTCCGTTAAACATTATTCTGTTTAATAATTCCACCATGGGGCTGATTCGCAAAAACCAGTTCCAGCAATATGATGAGCGTTTTATTAACTGTGATTTTATTAATCCAGATTATGAACTACTGGCTAAATCCTTTGGTATTGAATATCAACGGGTTGAAACCGAGGCGGATTTAAGCGCAGCCTTTAAAGCCTGTGACTTTACCGGTGACATTAATCTGATAGAAGTCATGATTGATAAAAATGCCTTTCCCAATTATGTGTCCAAACGCTAGATAGCACTGCTGTTATGGGTCGCTCTGCACTGCAACAACTGGTCGAGCTTTATCAACTTGCTGCTGATGATTTTTCACTTACGGATGCTTCCACTGAGCAGACAATAGCAATTTACCAGCAATATATTCCCCTGATAGAAGCCAGTTTGTGGCAGCGTCATTGCCCACAAAATGAACTGTTATTATTCCATCAGGTTTTCCATGAGCTGGAAGCGCAGATTGCTTTAAAAGGTGATGATAAACGTCATCATTTTATTGTGGTTATGCCATTGGCCGACCGTCCACAGCATTTACAGAATTGTTTACAGAGTCTGCTGGATTTATGTCGTGATTTTTATTATGGCGGCCTGAACAATGAAAATAAATTTGCCAAATTATCAGTGCTGATTGCTGACGATAGCCAGCTGGATAACAATATTCAGCAACATAAAAATATTGTGGCTGACTTTAATCAAAAAGGATTAATGATTGAATATTTTGGCCTGCCGGAGCAACAGGCCCAGTTAAAACAACTGGATAAAAAACAGCAGGATAAATTGCAGGCGATTATTGGCCGATACGATAAAAATATTCCCGGCCATAAGGGCGCATCCATTATGCGCAATATCACATATCTTCGGCTAAATGAAATACAGGCGCAGTACCCTAATAGCCTGATTTATTTTATCGATAGTGATCAGGAATTTGTGATTAACCAGCAAAGCCGGCAGGGTGAGCGCAATATTTCATTTTTAAATTATTTTTATTATCTGGATCAGATATTTTCCAGGCCCGATGTTCAGATACTAACCGGCAAGGTAGTGGGTGATCCTCCCGTTTCGCCTGCGGTCATGGCCGGCAAGTTTATGGATGATGTTATGAGCTTTTTAAAGCAGCTGGAAAAGCTGGATGGAAATGGCGCCTGCCAGTTCCACCGGCAGGAATATAAAATTGATGAAGGGGCTTATCATGATATGGGGGATTTGTTTGGATTAAAATCAACACAGTCCTCCTGTGATTATCCCTGTACCTTAAA
>JALTRC010000127.1 GCA_026998145.1 Gammaproteobacteria bacterium | reverse complement strand
TGCTGGTGAAAGAAGGGGATCAGGTAAAGGCGCAGCAGGTGATTGCCAAAATGGGGAATCCTGGCAATGGACGGGCGCAATTGCATTTTGAGATTCGCAAGAATGGAAAACCTGTAAACCCCCTTAAGTATCTTCCATAAGCTCCTGATTTCAGAGAAATTAGCCCTTAAATGAAAAAAAACATAAAAAAAAGCATTTTTTTTCAAATTTAACTTGTGTTTTTGTGATTTTAGTCTTATACCTATAAGCGTCTCTTCGCGAAAGTAACGTGAAAGGCCGCAAATGATAAAAGGAGGGAGGCAGAAATAAGGCAATTATTTCTAATTATAACAACATGAAATCATCGTGGGGAGATTATCATGAGTACAGCAGCCGTTCTTGAAAAAGACATCCTTGAAGAAAACAGCGCAGTAGAAGACAAACAGGACATCCTATTAGACGATGTCGTTGTTGATGAAGAATTAAAACAAGATCCCGTCCCAGAACCCAAAGTCGCACCTGTCACCAAACGTTATGCACCCGGTGCAGCCAATCGAAAAGAATTAGACGCCACACGTTTATATTTACGTGAAATCGAAAGCTCTCAGCTATTAACCGCAGAAGAAGAAGTGTATTACTCTCGTCTGTCATTAAAAGGCGATGAAGCGGCACGTAAGAAAATGATCGAGTGCAATCTGCGCCTGGTGGTGAAGATTTCCCGTCGTTATATGAATCGTGGCCTGGCCCTGCTTGACCTGATTGAAGAAGGCAACCTGGGGCTGATTCGTGCGGTAGAAAAATTTGATCCTGAAAAAGGTTTCCGTTTTTCAACCTATGCTACATGGTGGATTCGCCAGACCGTTGAACGAGCCCTGATGAACCAGACACGTACTATCAGACTCCCCATCCATGTTATTAAAGAATTAAACGTATATCTGCGTGCAGCCCGAACACTTGAACAAACAATGGAGCATGAGCCATCGCCTGAAGATATTGCGGCCATGGTGGATAAGCCTGTTGCCAATGTAGAAAAGATGCTGGGCCTGCGTGACCGTGTATCATCTGTAGATGTACCCGTAGGTAAGGAAAATGATCGTCCATTACTGGATATTATTCCTGACCAGAAGAATCCTGAGCCTTCCACTATTTTGCAAAATGAAGATGTGATGGCCAATCTGGAAATGTGGTTGGGACACCTGGAAGAAAAGCAGCGTGAAGTGATTGTGCGTCGTTTTGGCTTGCACGGCCATGAGCGTACGACTCTGGAGGAAGTGGGCCGTGAGCTGGGTGTTACCCGTGAGCGCGTTCGTCAGATTCAGATGGATGCCTTGCGTCACTTAAGAAAGATTCTGGAAAGCCAGGGTTTCTCTGAAGACCTGTTACTTAACGAATAATAAAAAAACTCGTAGTTTAAATTGAAAGGGCGGCCTGATGGCTGCCCTTTTTTTATGTACAGGATGTACGGTATGCCGCGGGCGCATGGATGCGCAGGAGCGGCGTGGTTCAGGTTGTTTTTAAAGATTAAAAGCATAAAGTCCGCAAATGCACGCCAATAAACGCCAATATTTTAAAAAACAGCTTCTAATAAAACACACACATCTCCGTGCCTCTGCGCCTCTGTGTCAAAAAAACACTTCGCGTCCTTTGCGGCTTTGCATCAAAAGGTTCGTCTGGTCGAGTGACTTATAAAATCAATCCCGCCACCACCCGGCGATCTTCCGACAGTAAAATATTATAAGTTCGGCAGGCCGCGCCCGTATCCATAAACTCGATGCCAATATTCCGGTTAATCACATGGGCATAGTTTTCCGGATGGGGGAAGCTCAGCTTTGAACCGGTGCCGATAATTATCACCTCGGGTGACAGTTCCAGCAGCTGGTCAAAATGCACTGTATCAAGCTGGTCAACATGATTGACCGGCCAGTTATCAATTAATGTCTGGTTGCTGAGCAGCAGGCTTCGGGAGTAGGCGCGGCCGTTTACATTGATCATCTGCTCGTCATAGGCGCGGATAATATTGCTGCCAGCGGTATATTCTTCACTCAGTTTCATGCTTGACCCTTTTATCAGGCCCGTATTATAACGGAACCCCTGAATAATTCATGAACTCACATTTCGTATCTCACACCCCTGCTTCTGCGTTGCGAATCTTCCCAATAGCCTGCTATTGCGTGCGATTCGTCGCCTTGAATCAGGGAGTGTGAGATACAAACTGTTTCGTCCAGAATTAATCAGAGGTTCCTGACGCTAAAAATTGACACTTCGCCCATTACTCAGTAGCTTCCCTGTTTTAATCATAAAACCGGAATATTGCCGTGCAAGACGACTTCCTCAGAATCAAAAGACTGCCCCCTTATGTGTTCAATATCGTGAATGAGCTTAAGGCAGCGGCACGGGCGCGGGGTGAGGATATTATTGATTTTGGCATGGGTAACCCGGACCAGCCCACGCCTCAGCATATTGTGGATAAATTAGTGGAGGCGGCGCAGCGTAATGATACGCACCGTTATTCCATGTCAAAGGGTATTCCCCGTTTGCGCAAGGCGATCTGTAACTGGTATCAGCGCCAGTATAATGTGAATATTGATCCGGAAACTGAGGCCATTGTCACCATCGGCTCTAAGGAAGGGCTGGCGCATCTGGCGCTGGCGACACTGGGACCGGGGGAGTCGGTGCTGGTGCCCAACCCGGCTTATCCTATTCATCCCTATGGCTT
Source organism: Gammaproteobacteria bacterium (assembly GCA_026998145.1). GTDB lineage: Bacteria > Pseudomonadota > Gammaproteobacteria > SZUA-229 > SZUA-229 > JALTRC01. Next base: position 2,570 of record JALTRC010000127.1, on the reverse strand, counting down.
TGTGATTGCCGGTGCGGATATTCGCCATGTGCCGCTGACCCGTGATACAGATTTTTTTGCCGAGCTGGAAAAGGCCATCAAGAACACCTGGCCGCGGCCCAAAATGCTGGTATTGAATTTTCCCGGCAATCCCACCGCACAATGTGTAGATCTGGACTTTTTCGAAAAGGTCATCAAAATCGCCAAAGAACATGAAATCTGGGTGGTACATGATATTGCCTATGCGGAAATTGTCTTTGATGGTTACAAGGCGCCGTCGATTTTACAGGTAGAAGGGGCAAAAGATGTGGCGGTGGAGTTTTATTCTTTGTCAAAGACCTATAATATGCCCGGCTGGCGGGTCGGCTTTATGTGCGGCAATCCAACCCTGGTAGGGGCGCTGGCCAGAATGAAATCCTATCTGGATTATGGCATGTTTACCCCCATCCAGGTGGCGGCGATAACCGCGCTGGATGGCCCGCAGGATTGTGTGGACGATATTCGCAATATGTATCAGAGCCGCCGGGATGTGTTATGTGATGGCTTGAATGATGCGGGCTGGGCGGTGGAGCGTCCCAAAGCGACCATGTTTGTATGGGCAAAAATTCCAGAACAATTTAGTGAACTGGGTTCACTGGAATTTTCCAAATTATTATTGAAAGAAGCGAAGGTTGCCGTGTCACCGGGCATAGGCTTTGGTGAATACGGCGATGACCATGTACGTTTCAGCCTGATTGAAAACGAGCAGCGTACACGGCAGGCCATTCGCAACATTAAACAATTATTTAATAAAGTAACGCCGGCATAAAACCGGAGTTTTTGTGGAGATAAAAAATCAATGAAACCGGTCAAGATAGGTTTACTGGGTTTAGGTACAGTAGGTGGTGGTACCGCCACCGTATTATTAAGGAATGCCGAAGAAATTTCCCGCCGTGTGGGTTGCCGGATTGAAATCATTCATGCAGCCGCTTTAGGCATAGATTCCCAGACCATTCTCGACCCCGCCAAGGTCACCCTGTGTGAAGATGGTAATGCGGTGGTGACCAATCCGGATGTGGATATTGTGGTGGAGCTGATTGGTGGCTATACCTTTGCCAAAGACATGGTGATGAAGGCCATTGAAAACGGCAAGCATGTGGTCACGGCCAATAAGGCATTGATTGCGGTACATGGCTCGGAGATTTTTAAAGCGGCCCAGGAAAAGGGTGTGGTTGTGGCTTATGAAGCGGCTATTGCCGGCGGCATTCCCATTGTTAAAGCCATGCGCGAAGGTCTGGCGGCCAATAAAATTCAATGGCTGGCAGGCATTATCAATGGTACGGGTAATTTTATTCTTACGGAAATGCGCGATAAAGGCCGTGACTTTGCCGATGTACTGGCCGAGGCGCAGGCTCTGGGTTATGCGGAAGCCGATCCCACCTTTGATGTGGAAGGCATAGATGCGGCCCACAAGCTCACCATTCTGGCATCCCTGGCCTTTGGCATTGATTTGCAGTTTGATAAAACCTTTACCGAAGGCATTAGCAAAATCACCCAGGATGATGTGTGCTATGCGGAAGAGCTGGGCTATCGCATCAAGCATCTGGGCATTGCCCGCCGTACGGAAAAAGGCGTGGAAATGCGTGTGCATCCCACCCTGATTCCTGAAAAGCGTTTGATTGCCAATGTAGATGGCGTGATGAATGCGGTGCTGGTGCAGGCAGATGCGGTTGGCCCCACTTTATATTACGGTGCCGGCGCCGGTGCAGAGCCAACAGCTTCAGCCGTGGTGGCCGATATTATCGACATTGCCCGCAGTATGAATGTAAAGGCGGAAGACAAGGTGGCGCTGCTGGGTTACCAGCCGGAATCCATTGAAGATACGCCTGTACTGGCACAAAACGAATTTGAAACATCCTATTATTTGCGCATGCTGGCCGAAGATCGTCCCGGTGTGCTGGCTGATATTACCCGTTTGTTTGCCGACAAGGGCATCAGTATTGAGGCGGTTATCCAGAAAGAACCCCAGGAAGGCCAGACCTGCGTTTCGCTGATTTTGCTTAGCTCCAAAGTGGTTGAGAAAAATATGGATGAAGCGCTGGTGCAGATAGAAGCGCTGGATTCCATTCAGGGGTCAGTGACCAAAATTCGTATGGAGCACCTGGGTTAGAATTACGGCTTGCTGTCGGGTTGAAAAAATGCAACCCGGCTTATGGAATGGTTTGACGCGAAGTCGCAAAGGACGCAAAGTTCTGTAGGTCGGCTTGTGCTTTTCAAGCCCGGCAATCTCCGTCGAAAAATTCAACCAGAATGGCTTAAATCTATATTCTGCCGCAACAAACGCACAAACTCCCGCCGTGGAATCATTTCCGCACCCATACGTTCCAGATGGGCTGTATGCACTTGTGAGTCAATGAGCTTAACCCCTTTGCTGATTAGCCACTCACACAAATACACCAGCGCCACTTTCGATGCATCGCTTACCCGGCTGAACATGGATTCACCAAAAAATACCTTGCCGATTAACATACCGTAAAGTCCGCCCACCAGCTTGCCATCCTGCCAGCACTCCACACTATGGGCATAACCCAGCTCATGCATTTTGATATAGG
>JALTRC010000126.1 GCA_026998145.1 Gammaproteobacteria bacterium | reverse complement strand
CAGGCGCTAATGGTGCCAAATACACTGGCAGCGCCGCACATATCAAATTTCATTTCATCCATGGCAGCGCCGGGTTTCAGGCTAACACCGCCGGAATCAAAGGTAACCCCTTTGCCTACCAGTACCACCGGTTTCTGATCGGCCGTGCCGCCGTTGTATTCCATGACAATCAGTTTGGCGGGCTGGCGACTGCCACGGGCAACAGATAACAATGCACCCATGCCCTGTTTTTCCATATCCGCTTCTTCCAGAATGGTGACTTTAAAATTGCGGTGGGTTTTGTGCAGGGCACGGGCCTGTTCTGCCAGATAGGTGGGGGTGCACACATTGCCGGGTAAGTTGGACAGATCCTTGGCCAGCGTCATGCCGGAACCTATGGCCATGCCGTTGCGAACCGCCTGCTCACCTTCGGGTAATTCACGACGGCTGGGCAGGCTGAAAATCATGCGGCGTAAAGGGCGGCGGGAGCTTTCTTTTTTGGTTTTTAACTGGTCAAACTGATACAGGGCATCTTCTGTGGCCTGTATGGCATGGGATATTTTCCACCCCGGTGAGTTATGTTTAACATTCAGTTCGGTTAAGCAGGAAAACACTTCCGTTGCACCACTTTCATCCAGAAAGCTGGCAATAATGCCATTGGCTTTATGGAAGGCTTTAATATCGAAATTTTTCTCACGACCACAGCCCACCAGTAAAATACGATCGCATAAAGTATTGGGTACATTATGCAGTAACAGAGTTTGCCCCAGCTTGCCTTCACATTCGCCCCGGCGAATCAGGTTGGAAATATAGCCATCGGATGCATCATCAAGAATCTGTGCAGAGTGAGAGAGTTTGCGTGATTCAAACACACCGGCAACGACGCAGGAAATACGCTGTTTTTCCGGGCTGCCGCTCTTAACTGAAAATTCCATAATGGCTCCTGAATGCTGTCTGTTGTTATACTTGTGGGGGATTTTATTACAAAGCTGTGACAGATGGGCAGAATGTTTTAAAAAAATTTATAAAAACAACGTAAAATGCGTAAATATTTAATTTTTCATGAGTTTTATCAAGCTGCTTTCCCAATATACTTGAATCCTAATGATATTTTTTTTGTACTATCACAGCTTTCCGGGCAACTAAATCCATGACCCAGCGATACTTTTCTATTCTTGACCGCTATATTGCCAAAGAACTTCTGTTTACCTGGTTGGGGGTGGTGCTGGTACTGGTGCTGATTTTAATTAGTACAACCCTGGCGAGTCTTCTGGGGCAGGCGGCAAATGGTGCCATACCCGATGATGCTATTTTGCCCCTGTTATCCATGACGGGTTTGCGTTCCTTTATTTCCATTAGCCCACTGGCCCTGTATCTGGCGGTATTGCTGACCTTTAGCCGCTTATATAAAGATAATGAAATGGCGGCGATGAATGCCTGTGGTATTAGTTTAATGCGCCTGTATCGTTCTCTTATGATACTGGTGATACCGGTTTCTTTAATGGTGCTGATATTAACCCTGTTTGTGCGCCCTTGGATTGTGCAGCAGGCTGACCAGTTTAAGCGGGAGGTGGAAAACCGTTCTGATTTAAGCGGGCTGGTGGCCGGGCAGTTTAATAAAACCGACAGAGCCACCATGTTTCTGGAAAAACTCTCGGATAATGGCCGCAAGATGGAGAATGTGTTTTTACGCCAGAAAAATGAAAATTCCACCGGCATAGAAACATCCCGACAATTACAGCGATATGAAGATAAGCAGGGGCGCAGCTTTATTGTTTTTGTTGACGGGCAGTATTATAACGGTGAGGCCGGGCGCTCGGATTACACCATTACACATTATAAAAAACATGGTGTATATGTTCCCAATCATAAACAGGTACAACAGCGTATGAGTGGTGCCGCACTTTCCAGCAAAGAGCTCTGGCATTCCAAAAACAGCTGGCAGCAGGCCGAATTACAGTGGCGCATTGCCATGCCGGTGTTAACTTTTTTAATGGCGGTGCTGGCTCTGCCGTTGAGTTATACCACACCACGAAAAGGCCGCTATTCAAAGCTGGCCCTGGCTATCTTTATTTATCTGGTTTATGCCAACTTAACCGGTATCGCCCAAACCTGGGTGGAACAGCAAAAAGTCCCCCAGTGGCTGGGTATGTGGTGGATTCATAGCTTTATTATATTGCTGATTATCATTTTACTGATTAAACGATATGGCGGAATGAAATCACTGCTGAATCGATACTTGCGAACAGCCACATGAAAATACTCGATCAACATATCAGCAAAACAGTCGTAAACGGCACACTTATGGCCGTGGTCGTGCTGGTGTCTCTTTTTTCATTTGTGGATTTTGTGGACGAGGCCGGTGATGTGGGTAAGGCCGGTTATGGTTTGCTAGATGCAATATATTTTGTATTGCTCAGTATGCCTCGGCATATTTACGATATTTTTCCCACTGCCGTACTGTTAGGCAGTTTAATGGCGCTGGGCACACTGGCATCCAATAGTGAACTGATTGTCATGCGGGCAGCGGGAATATCGATTGGGCGGATTGTACGTTCGGTTCTGCAGGCAGGCTTGATTCTGGTGCTGTTAATTGCCTTTGTGGGTGAGGTGCTGGTACCCATAAGTGAGCGTAAAGCACAAACTGTAAAAGCCACCGCGCTCAAGCAGAAAATATCCCTGGGGGCACAGCACGGTTTCTGGGCACGGGATGGGCAACGTTATATATATGTAGGCCGGGTATACCCTGACATGCAAATGGGCAATCTGGATATTTATGAGCTGGATGAGGCGCAGCAATTAAAACGCTCCACCCATGCCCAGTCGGCCAGCTATCAAAATAATATCTGGTATCTAAAGCAGGTTCGCCAGTCTGTTTTATCTGAAACGGGCGTTAGCAGTGGTGTGTATAAATCATTAGAGTGGAATAATCTGCTGAATCCGGATATTTTTAATGTGGTGAGTGTTTCACCGCAAAATATGTCGGCGATGGATTTATATCGATATAGTCGTTATTTGCAGGATAATGAACTGGATGCGTCGCACTTTAAACTGGCCTTCTGGGTCAAGGTTGTTACCCCGATTTCCAGCCTGGTGATGTTATTAATTGCCCTGCCATTTGTATTTGGCTCACAGCGCAGTGGCGGTGCAGGGCAGCGCGTCTTAATTGGCCTGTTATTGGGTATTGGCTTTTTTATGCTAAATCGAATTCTGAATCATCTGGGGCAGTTATACGGGCTGCCGCCTTTTATCAGCGCGGTAACGCCTATGTTGCTTGCTGCCGTTGCGGGTATCTATGCTATTCGGCGTATTCATTAGTCAGTCAGCTGTACTAGCCGGGTTTTTGAAAGATGATCGTGCCAGGTTTTGTTGTCTTTATCCCATAGGGCGCTGATAAATCCCATGCCCCCTAAACCCCATGAAACAATGGCAGAAAAAAAACGAATCGCTGCCTGTTTCCAGGTAATGTTTTTTCCATCATCCGAAACCAGCTTCAGTTTCCAGGTTTTCATGCCTAATGTCTGGCCACCGTGGGTCCAGAACCAGCCAAAAAACAAAAATCCGCACATTAATAAAATACTGAGCAGATAAATCTGGTATATCAGATAAAAAGGGTGATCTTTGGTAATGGCCTGGCCATTATTGATGATAAAGGTAGTGAGGCTGGCAATAATAATGCCAACGATAAAAAACAGGGAAATCACTAAAAACAGATCGTAGAGAATAGCGGCCAGCCGTTTTATCAGGGATGCATGTATTGCCTGTTGCAAAATATTGTCACTCATTCAGGTGATATAAAAGAAGTTGGAAGGCGGTATTATACGAAATCAGTTCCTTCTGGACAGGTGATTTTTCTATTTCGGGAATTAATCATAAATATACGGGGTTTTCTTGTTTTCAGATATTCTTGATATAGACTCCTTATATGTTTTTATTTCAAAGCGGAGATTTTTATGTTTAAACAGGGCCTTTTTGCCAGTTCTTTATTAGCTGCCAGTATTTCAACGGCTGTCGCAGCACCTTATGGTTTTTTTGATGCGCGTTCTATTGCCATGGGTAATACCAGTGTGGCAACCGGTAGTATGTCCAGTGCGGCTTTTTCCAACCCGGCTTTGTTGGTGAACAATGTCTCCGATGACAGTTTTGTTATTAGCCTGGGTGCGGGTGCAACGGTACTCGATAATGGGGGGGTAATTGATACGATTGATAATTTCCAGGGTGTTGAGGATCAATTAAACATTAAAATAAACGAGCTAAATGCGGCGATTGCTGCGACTGATCCTAATGCCTTAACCATAGCCGATGAGGTGATTAGCTTAACCAATGAACAAATAGCCGAACTTAACAGCCTGAATGGTGACAGCCTGCTAGGTAAGGTGACGCCGGGTTTAATGATCGGTTATACGGGTGATAGCTTCTCGCTGGCATTATCAGCGCAGGTTAATGGTATTTTTAGTGGCGGTTTTGATGATACGTTTAATATTCCCGCCATTACAACGGGAGCCCAACAGTTGGTTACGGATGTTGCAGCAGGTTCAACAGTCGATAGCGTTATTGGAAACCCAACAGGAAATCTACGGGCTATTGGTGCCCTGGCTACAGAAATAGGTTTATCTGCGGCGACTAAGTTAACCATTGCAGGTATGAATGTGGCTGTTGGTATAAAACCCAAGGTTGTCAGTGCCGAGGCTATTAGTTATACCGCTTCTCTGGAAAATTTTGATACTGGGGATATTGTCGATCAAACTTCTGAAGATTTAGGCAGTTTTACCACTATGGATGCCGGTATTACTGTTGATATAACAGAATCATTTCGTGCCGGCCTGCTGGCAACAAACCTGATCTCTAAAACCCTAACCTTAAGCAATGGTATCGATAAAGTGGATTTTGATACCAAATTAAGAGCTGGTGCTGCTTATAGTAATAGTTTTGTTACCCTGGCGGTGGATATGGATTTAACAGAAACATCGCCTATCCAGTTTGAAGATCCCACCAAAATGTTAGCCGCAGGTTTAGAGTTAAATGCATTTAACTTTATGCAGCTACGTTTTGGTTATCAGGATAATATTGCCAGTGGTGCAAATTCCGAAGCCTTATATTCAGCCGGTATTGGGTTATGGTTGTTAGGTGTTGATCTGCAAATTGCTGCTGTTGGTAACGCAGATTCTGTTGGTGCATTTATACAAACCGGTGTGCGTTTTTAAAAAAATAGCATAGAAATTTTTTCGTAATTTAAAAAACCTGAGTCTCAACTCAGGTTTTTTTATGTTTTTTTTAAAAAAATTAATAA
>JALTRC010000125.1 GCA_026998145.1 Gammaproteobacteria bacterium | reverse complement strand
CCACCATAACTAATCAGCGGTAATGGTACCCCAACCACCGGCAAAATGCCTGAAACCATGCCCACATTCACAAATAAGTACACAAAAAATGTCAGGCTCAAACTGCCTGCCAGCAAGCGCCCGTAAGTATCCTGTGCTGTCGACGCAATCATTAAACCCCGCACCACAATCATCAGATACAAACTCAGTAATAGGACACCACCAATCAGCCCGAATTCCTCAGCAAATACGGCAAAAATAAAATCCGTTGACTGTTCCGGTAAAAAATCCAGATGTGACTGTGTGCCATTTAACCAGCCCCGCCCATATAAACCACCGGAGCCTATGGCGATTTGCGACTGAATAATATGATAACCCGCACCTAAGGGATCCCGTTCCGGATTTAATAATGTGAGCACCCGGGTGCGCTGATAATCATGCATAAAATGCCACAGTACCGGCAGCAAGGCCGCCGCTGAAACAATAAAACCGATAATCAATCGCCAGCGCAGACCCGCCAGAAAAACCACAAAAAAACCGGCGGTAAAAATCAGCAGGGCGGTGCCCAGATCCGGCTGTCGGGCAATTAAAAATGTCGGTACCAGCAGCAGCACCATGGCGATACCAATATTACGATAACTGGGCGGCAGAGCCCGGTCAGAAAAAAACCAGGCCACCATCATGGGCGTTGCCAGCTTCATCATCTCCGATGGCTGAAAACGAATAAAACCCAGATCCAGCCAGCGCTGCGCACCCTTGCCAATATCCCCCATGACCAGCACCAGCACCAGCAAAATAACGCCGAGGCCATATATCCAGGGAGACCAGAAGCGCAGGGTTGATGAGGGCACATGGGTGAATAGCAGCAGCACCCCATAGGCCAGCACCAGACGGGTAAGCTGGCGATTAATCAGCGCCATGGATTCATCACCGGCACTATATAGCACCACCAGTCCGGTTAGAGTAAGCAGTAAAATACAGCCCAGCAGAAATGGATCCATTTTAAGCGAACGGATTATGCGTAACGTCAGGCTGGCCCGCCAGGGCTGGCTTTGCTGATCCTCATGTATCATTTTTATGCTTCTTTTTCATCCAGGCATCAATCACCTTGCGAGCCATAGGTGCGGCCACGCCACCCCCATGACCACCATTTTCCACAATCACGGCAACCGCAATTTCCGGCTTGCTGGCCGGATAAAAAGCAATAAACAGTGCGTGATCCCGTAGTTTATGGGCGGTATTTTTTTCATCATATTCTTCACCCTGAGCAATACCAAATACCTGCGCTGTACCGGTTTTCCCCGCCATTTTATGCTTGAGTCCAAGCCCGGCCCGACGTGCTGTGCCCCTGGCACCATGCACCACGCTAATCATGCTGTTAATGGCGGTAGACCAGTTAAGCGGGCGGTGCAGACGAATCTGATCAGCCACCACCGGCGCTATTTCTGTTTCGCTCCCCTGCTTGCTGTCACGCAATGCTTTAACCAGATGAGGTTTCATCAAGGTGCCGCGCATGGCCATGGCTGATGTGGCTGCCGCCAGCTGTAATGGTGTGGCAAGCACATAGCCCTGACCAATGCCGGCAATCAGGGTTTCACCGGGAAACCAGATCTGCCGTTTAGTGCGTTTTTTCCATTCCCGTGAGGGCAGCAAACCGGCCTTTTCGCCCACCGTATCAATACCGGTTTTATGGCCGAAACCAAAGTGTGTCAAAAAATCGTGAATGCGGTTAATGCCCAGACGATAGGACAGCTCATAAAAATACACATCACAGGATTGTTCAACCGCACTGTTTAAATCCATAAAGCCGTGGCCGGTTTTTTTCCAGTCCCGGTATTTTCGCTCTTCATTGGGCAGCAGATAAAAACCTTCGCACAGTATATCTTCATGACGCCCGATCACTTTGTTTTCCAGCCCTGCCAGCCCGACAAAGGGTTTAATGGTGGAGCCGGGCGGATACTGTCCCATAATCGCCCGGTTTAACAGGGGCCGGTTTTCTGAATCCCGCAGGCGCTTATAATCTTTATAACTGATGCCATGCACAAACAGGTTTGGGTCATAGCCAGGCATACTGGCCATGGCGATCACCTCGCCCGTTTCCGGCACCATGGCGACCAGCGCTCCATTGTGATCCCCCAGGGAATCTTCAGCTACTTTCTGTACTTCCGCATCCAGGGTGAGCAGCAAATCCTTACCGGGAATCGGCGGTGTTTTATCCAGCACACGAATGATCCGCCCCTGTACATTCACCTCGATACTCTGGTGCCCCACAGTCCCATGCAGCTGATTTTCGTAATAGCGCTCCAGCCCCACCTTGCCTATATGACTGGTACCCGCATAATTCACCGCATTAACCCGCTTCAGTTCCTTTTCATCGATGCGCCCCACATAACCAATCACATGCACGGCAGTTTTGCCCAGAGGATAATGGCGGCTCAGTGCAGCGGTGATTTCCATGCCGGGAAAGCGATGTCGATTCACCGCCAGGCGGGCCACTTCGTCGTCGGATAACTTGGTTCGCAGGGGCACACCGTTAAAAGAACGGCTGCGTTTCATGGCTCGGCGAAAGCGTTTCAGACTACGCTCATCCAGCTGCACCAGCTCAGACAGGCCGGAGATCATGGACTCAATATCTTTTACCTGCTCGGGAATAATTTCCAGACGATAGGAGGGACGATTTTCCGCCATCACCACGCCATTGCGATCATAAATCAGCCCCCGGTTGGGGACGATAGAGGTAATGCGGATACGATTGTTTTCAGATAGATTTTTAAAGCGGGAATATTCGTAAAACTGCAAATATATCAGCCGCCCCAGCAGCAGCAATATCAGCAATAAACTGATGACAGCCGCAACCAGTGCTCGACGCTTAAACAGTTGCGCTTCCTGCGCATGATCCTTAATTAAGGAGTGATATGACATTTAATCAGGCAGTGCGATGATTAGCCGCCCCTGTTATGACGTTCAATGCTATCAAGAATTTCCTGCCGGGCTTCGTCTGCGCCTACCCAGGCTTCAACCTTCACCCATTTGCCGGATTCCAGCGCCTTGTATTGTTCAAAGAAGTGGGTGATCTGCCCCAGAATACCATCATGCAAATCCTGCGGTTTTTGAATATCATCATAGAGCTTACTGAGCTTACTCACGGGCACGGCAAGAATTTTATGATCTTCGCCGGCCTCATCAATCATCTTCAGCATACCCACCGGACGGCAGCGAATTACCGAACCACTAATCAGGGGCACAGGCGTTACCACCAGCACATCAACCGGATCGCCGTCATCGGATAATGTATGGGGCATAAAACCGTAATTACAGGGATAGAACATGGCGGTACCCATAAAGCGATCCACCACCAGCATACCGCTGTCTTTTTCCACTTCATATTTAACCGGCGGCCCATGAGCCGGAATCTCGATGATTACATTTATATCATTGGGAACGTCTTCCCCTAGTGGGAGGTTATCCAGATTCATATTTAGCCTTCGTTGAGTGTTCGGGTCAGTGCTTTGGCAGTACAGTGCATTAGAGGATAAACCGCCAGCGGCATCCTGCCATAAAGCCATTAACACATTATATCAATAAGTGGCCAGAGAATACTCGACATTATCTGTGCATTGATTACAATTCGGACACTAATAAATGTTTGTGCATTCAGGGGGATGTGAAATCATGAGAATCGTACTTTTAGGCGCACCGGGATCAGGTAAAGGCACACAGGCGCAATTACTGGTTAATAAATTCAATATTCCGCAAATATCAACCGGCGATTTACTGCGCGCCGCGGTGGTTGCACAAACCCCTCTGGGCCGACAGGCCAAGGCGGTTATGGATGCTGGCCAGCTAGTTCCCAATGATATTGTGCTGGGTATGATTCGCGAACGCCTGCAAAACCCGGATGCCAAAAACGGTTTTATTCTGGATGGTTTTCCCCGCAATATCGAGCAGGCTGAAGCCCTGGATAAACTGCTGGAAGAAATGGGCCAGCCAATTGATTCAGCCCTGCTGATTGATGTTGATTTCGATATTCTCATGCAGCGCCTCACAGGTCGCCTCACCTGCGAGGACTGTGGCGCAGTGTTTAATATCTTTACCAACCCGCCTGCTATTGACGGTCGCTGTGATGAATGCGGCGGTACCCTGCACCATCGCTCCGATGATAATGAAACCACTATCGGCAAACGTCTACGCGTTTATGAAACACAAACTCGACCCGTAATCGATTACTACCGCAAACAGAACAAGATGGAATCTGTTGATGGCAAGGGCGATATACAGGATATATTTAAATCCATACTAACCGCTCTTAAAAAGGTCTCTATGAAACAGCCCGTAACACCCACGCCCAAGCCGGCAAACAAACCTGCTGAACCTGTTGTACAAAAAACAGTCGCCCAAAATACTGAAAAACGTGCCATTTCAGCCAGCCCCGTGAAAAAAGAGGTTATTCCGGCAACACCGGCCAAACCACCTGCTCCGGTTAAAGCAGCCCAACCGCCAGCGGTTAAAAGCGAAGCGAAAAAACCGGCAAAAGTCACCGCTAAAAAACCTGTGGCCAAAAAGCCGGCCAGCGTAAAAAAAGCGCCAGCTAAAAAAGCAGAAGCCCAAAAGCCGGCAGCCAAAAAAGCCGCCAGCAAGCCAGCTGTTAAGAAAGCCGCTACCAAGAAGAAAGCAGTAAAAGCCGCCCCTAAGAAAGCAGCAGTAAAAAAAGCCGCCGTTAAGAAAAAGGTAGCCAGCAAGAAAAAGACCTCCGTTAAAGCGGCGATTAAAAATTCTGCGGCTAAAAAAGTAGCCCCTAAAAAGAAAGCCAGCACGAAAAAAACCACTGCTGCAAACAAGCTTGACCCCATCAAGAAAATGCAGCAGCAACTGAAATCTTTGCAGGACGAACTAAAGCAGGTCGGCTCCGAGCTGGCACAGGCCACCAAACGCAGTAGCAGCCTGATGCAAATAGAACTACAGAAAAATGATTTGCGAAAACGTTTTTCGAGTAGCTGGGAAAAGGATTTGCTCAAGACCCTGAAAAAAATCAAATAAGCCTTTATAAGCCCATATAAAGCGAAGGCCGGAATCATTTCGGCCTTTTTTATGTCGATATATTTAACAAACCGGCAACACTCAAGTCATTGTTATTATAAGGATTATTGCAAGCCACTCACCCGAACGGGTGAGAGTGCAATATTTTTCGACAGTCTTATCCGGTTATTTCAGCCTTTTTGCCCATATTCTCTTTATTCCTTTTACAAATGCCGAGCCAAAAAATCATATGCCTGAGCTAAAAACCATATAACAA
>JALTRC010000124.1 GCA_026998145.1 Gammaproteobacteria bacterium | reverse complement strand
AGTCTGGATGTTAAGCCGGGTTTTATGTCTCAGCTAATTAATAAGCTAAGTAAAAAATCGTTGCCATCATGGGCAAAGTAACAGGATTAAATTGCCTACAGTAGTATATTGCTGTATGAAAACTAGGAAGCAGAATGTTTAATTTAGATGAAACTAAAATAGCAATTATCGGCCTGGGGTACGTGGGCCTGCCGCTGGCAGTTGAGTTTGGTATGAAAATGCCAGTGCTGGGCTTTGATATTAATGAGCCGCGAATCAAAGAGCTGGAGTCAGGTACAGACAGTACACTGGAAGTCAGTGATGAAGAGCTGGCACAGGCGAAGCAGCTAACATACAGTGCAAATGTTGAAGATTTAAAAGCATGCAATGTTTATATTGTAACGGTACCTACGCCAATAGATAAATATAAAAAACCTGATCTGTCACCTCTTGAAAAAGCCAGTGCTATGTTGGCGGATGTTATATCAAAAGGCGATATTATTATTTATGAATCTACTGTGTTCCCAGGTGCTACTGAGGAGGTCTGCATTCCCGTTATTGAGAAAAAATCAGGATTAAAATATAACCAGGATTTCTATGCAGGCTACAGCCCTGAGCGTATTAACCCAGGGGATAAAGAGCACCGGGTTTCAACTATATTAAAAGTGACATCCGGTTCAACACCGGAAGTTGCTGATTTTGTTGATGGCTTATATCAGTTAATCATTACAGCGGGTACTCACAAGGCAAGTTCTATTCGTGTTGCTGAAGCATCTAAAGTTATTGAAAATGTCCAGCGGGATGTCAATATTGCATTGGTTAATGAACTGGCATTAATTTTCTCGCGTCTGGGAATTGACACACTCGATGTACTGGAAGCGGCAGGAACTAAATGGAACTTTTTGCCATTTCGTCCGGGTCTGGTGGGAGGCCACTGTATTGGAGTAGATCCCTATTATCTTGTGCATAAAGCACAGGAAACAGGCTTTGAACCGTCTATTATTCCTGCCAGTCGCCACACCAATGAATTTATGTCTACCCACGTTGTTCAACAGCTTGTTAAATTGATGGCGCAAAAAAAGATCAATATTGTGGATGCAAATATTCTAATTATGGGGCTGTCTTTTAAAGAAGACTGCCCTGATTTGCGCAATACAAAAATTGTTGATTTGCTGGAAGAGCTATCATATTACAATGTCAATATTGATGTTTATGATCCATGGGTTAGTCATGAAGAAGCTAAAGAAGAGTATGGTCTTTCATTGATCAATAAACCTGATAATAATAAATATGATGCTATTGTTCTGGCTGTCGCCCATAAGCAGTTTTTGGATATGGGGGCAAAGGAAATACATAAATTAGGTAAATCTAACCATGTTTTATTTGATATTAAATATGTATTAGATAGTAACGAAGTTGATGGCCGGCTCTAGATTAAGAAGGCATGGATATTTAATATGATTATTCCCGTAATTTTATCAGGTGGTTCCGGTACCCGCTTATGGCCTCTATCAAGAGCTATGAGGCCCAAGCAGTTGTTATCCCTGGTGTCTGATGCAACCATGA
>JALTRC010000123.1:1049-1546 GCA_026998145.1 Gammaproteobacteria bacterium | reverse complement strand
GCAATGGAACTGGCACCGGATAATGAGAATGTCAGAGAATTGTACGAAGAATGCAAACAAGAGTGGGACGATGATCACACTGTTGATGAAGAGAATCCACATAAGAAAAGGTTCAATCACTTGGAGAAATGGTTGATAGAAGGGGGAAGTAAATACGAGAAACTCAAGATCAGATTCTATAATCCAATTTATAGAGGAGTCCATGCGGCCAAGAAAATTAGAGTAAGTATTTGAAAACTGCAGAGATTACTGATCACCTAATTTAACTCTTTCCTTTAGGCAGGAGAAGAGATTTTGTTGATCCCAAAAGAACAAATTATCACACTGGAGATGGCTGAGTCCAGCCCGATTGGGGCCAAGATGATGTACCATAATTTGAAATCTAAACTGCTTTCACCAAAACATGGGTTTTTGACGACTTACATTTTGCAAGAGAGGCCAAAGGGAGAAGCTTCAGAATTCTTCCCTTTTATTGATATCCTTCCGAAAACATTTGA
>JALTRC010000123.1:0-1039 GCA_026998145.1 Gammaproteobacteria bacterium | reverse complement strand
CCTGAAGAGAAAGACTTGCTGAAGGGTTCTCCATTCTTGGCTCAAGTGGAAGAGAAGATTGAAGACATAAAAACTGATTATGATCTTATTTGTGAAAAGGTTCCAGAGTATAGTCAGTTTTCCATCACAGAATTCTCTGAAATCAGAATGATGGTTTCCTCCAGAATCTTTGGAATGAATATTGGCGGAAAGAAAACTGATGGGTTTGTGCCGATGGCAGACATGCTCAACCACAAAAGACCAAAGCAGACTTCTTGGACATATACAAATGAGAAGCATGGGTTTGTGATTGAGGCCCTGAAGGATATTGAAAGGAATGAGCAGGTTTATGATTCTTATGGGAAAAAGTGTAATTCCAGGTTCTTCCTCAATTATGGATTTATTGTGGAAAACAATGATGGAAATGAAGTTCCTCTCAAGATTTATTACCCAGAATCCGACACGAAGAAAGACATGAAGAAGGAAATGATCAACGATTATTCTGAATTTAAGAAGTTTAGAGTCACGGACAACTTTAGCGAGGGATCCATGAACGAATTCATGAGTTGGATGAGATTTGTAGAATATGACGAAAACATAACTCTGCTCATTGACTACCAGGCCAGGGCTGCCAGTCAGACTCCAACCAATGACTCTGACTCTGATGACTATGACGATCCGAACAAAGGGTTCAAGGCTAAAGACCTGCCTCCCCTGTCAATTCGTAATGAAAAGAAGGTTCTTTTGAGGATGAAGTTAGAGGCAAGCAAAGTATTGGCTGGGTACCCAAATAGTTTGGAAGAAGACTTAGAAATACTTGAATCAAACAAAGAATTGTCTTTCAATGAAAGGAATGCTATTTTAATGAGGTCAGGAGAGAAAGTTATCCTCAAGCATATTATTGAAACTGCTGATATTATTATGAAGTACTTTGACTACGATCTCACTCAGATTAGAAAACAGATGAAGGAAGACAAACTAAAAGAAGACCAGAAAAATTATATCAGAAAAGTTGTTCAGCCTTTAATTAAATTAGGCTAATTACTCTCAATTGTATCCC
>JALTRC010000122.1 GCA_026998145.1 Gammaproteobacteria bacterium | reverse complement strand
CCCGATTCGGGAAGTCCGTGAAGACCTGCCGTCTTTTATTACCCGCATCATTAATAAAGCCCTGCAGAAAAATCCCCAGAAACGTTATCAAACAGGCAAGGAAATGGCCCAGGCAATGAAATGTCATTTATCCAAATAGGCTTAAAGTAATGATAAATGTTGAAATGTTTACAGCAAGTCACACCGGCCTTGTGCGAGAGCGCAATGAAGATTCCCTTGCCTGTCAGCAATATCAACATGCGGATGTCAGTATATGTGTGGTTGCAGATGGTGTGGGCGGCCATCCCGGTGGTGATATAGCCAGCCGGCTGGCGGTGGACTGTGTGATGGAGTTTATAGAGGAATCTGTACAGCAGGCCTGTAATGGCAATGGATTTTCTGAAAACTGGTTAAAACAAACGGCGTATTCAGCCATTAATTATGCCAATAATGCTATTCGTGAAATGCAAAAACAACAGTCGCAGCTTTCATCCATGGCAACAACCCTGGTGCTGTTATTACGCCATGGTGAGAATCTGGTTGTGGCTCATGTTGGGGATTCCCGTTGTTATTGCTGGCATAACAATCATCTTCAGCAAATAACTGAAGATCACACGGTTGCACAGCAAATGTTAAATAATGGCACCCTGAGCTATGAGGCGTTTCTACACTCGAGTTATCATCATGTATTAAATAATGGCCTGGGTTTATATGATGAAGTCGAAATCAGCCTGGAATATCATCAATGCCATAATAGATTATTTATGCTATGCAGCGATGGCTTGACCGATTGCGTGCCTGATGCGGATATTAAAAACAGTCTGATTGAAAATACTGAGCTTGATGATTGCACAAATCATTTAATCCAGCAGGCACTGGATTCCGGTGGAATTGATAATATTAGTATTGCCATGTGCCGTTGCAGCTGAAAAAACACATGGGCCTGTATCTGTTCCTTAACCAGTATAAACATAGTAGTGAATGGATGCTGGACAAATGATCGGCAATACAGGATATTCCCCCTTATCTTTATGCAAGCTAAAATACTATGTTACTAATATTTTAAATGGAAGCCCGGTGAGCCGCCTGACTCGTGAATATTTACGCTACCTGTGCATGTTTCTGACAGGTTTTTTACTTCTTTCCTGTGATGCATTCAACAGCGCCCCTGAAGTTGATTTGAATGATCGTCTCAGTGATGCGGAAGTCCGTCAGCTATTGCCCCATCGGCGGGATCAAAATACCTATATTTTTGGTTTTGAACTGCGGGGCAGTCCTTTGGAAGATATACGACAGTATTTGTCATTACTTGAATATTTAAGAAAAAATACGCCTTATCATTTTGAAATACAACTATCCACCGATACTGAAAGCTTAAATTCGGAGCTGTTACATAAGCAGATCGACTTTGTAGCAATAGGCGGCATGAACTATGTCAATATGGCACGCCAGTATCAGCTGATTCCTCTGGTTCGTGGGGTTAATATTAAAGGTGAGAGTCAGTATCGGGCCGTTATTGTAGTTGATTTTAATAGCCCCATTAAAAAAATATCACAACTTAAGGGTAAGCGTTTTGCCTTTGGTAGCCAGTATTCTACACAGGGCTATTTAATTCCCCGTTTAATGTTGCTAAAGCACGGTATTCGCCTGGATGATCTCGAGTTTTATAGCTTTACCGGCTCACATCAGGCCTGTGCTGAAGCGGTTGTCAGTAAATTGTATGATGCCTGTGGCATGCAGGATACTCTGGCTCAAAGTCTGGCAGAGCAGGGGCTTGTGCGGATTCTGGCTTCATCGGATTATTATCCCTCCAGCGGCATTGCCGCAACAGCTGATGTTCCTGAAAAAGTCAGGGAAGATGTCAGGCGTGCACTCATTAAATTTGACCCTCAGGGAAAAGATAAAAAGAATCTTTATCACTGGAATCTCACTGAAATGCCCCGTGGCTTTGTAAAGGCATCGGCGGATGATTATAAAAAACTGGAAAAAATCATGGAGCGTTTGCACCTGCTGGAAGCAGGACGTATTGTTGCAAGTCCGGAGAAGACACAATGAAGTTGCTAACCAAATTGTTACTGCTGGTTATTGCAACGGTAAGTCTGATGGTGCTGGTGAGTGTTATTGTATTAAATACCCAGCTTAGACACTATTTGCAGGATCAAAATAAAGTCTGGTTAGAGCAGGCGATCAGTGCCGTGGCTGAAGGTGTGGTTAATGATTCCATATACAATCGTCATTTAAAAGTCAGAGAACAATTAAAAAAAATAGCGGTAAACGGAAAAGCAATAAAATATTTATATGTCACAGATTTGCATGGCAGAATCTTTGCGCATTCTTTTTATGGGGGGTTCCCTCGAGTGCTGGCAGAACGCATGTCGGCCCATGCCAGTCCATTATATTCAGATGAAAAACGGCTTAAGGAAATCTGGCACTTTACATCAAATGGGGAAGCCATAACCGAATATGAAATGCCGTTAATAGCTGGCACACCCTCCTATATACATGTGGGGGTTTCCCAGGCTGGTATTACTCAGACGATTAATCAGTCAATTCAGCGGCTGTCATTGGGTATGGTTTTTATTGGTCTGATTGCAATCTGGCTGGTTGTTATTATTGGCCGACATATTTCCCGGCCACTGTATCGACTCACCCAAGAGATCAAGGATTTTGCAGGGGGTAACAGAATTCCCAAATTTAATGTGCGCTCCAGGGATCACGATATTAATGAGCTGGCGGATGCCTTTAACCAGATGGTGGAAGCCAGACAGGATGTTGAAAAAGCATTAAGGGAAAGAGAGCAACGGCTGGACTTAACCCTCGACAGTATTGGCGACGGTATTATTGCGACCGATGAGTTTGGTTATGTTACGCGCATGAATCCGGTTGCCGAAAAACTCTGTGGCTGGACGGAAGAAGAAGCCATGGGTAAACCACTGGTTAATATTTTTACCATTATTAACGCCCAGACCCGAAAGCCAGTTGATAATCCGGTTCTTAAAGTGCTGGAAACCGGCAAGATAGTGGGCCTGGCCAATCATACGGTTTTAATCGCCAGGGATAAACACGAACATCAAATAGCCGATAGTGCAGCACCGATTAAAGATGATGAGGGTGTTGTGCATGGTGTTATTCTGGTGTTCCGGGATGTTACGAAAGAATACGCCCTGCAGGATAACCTGGCAGTAGCTCAGCGGGTTGCACAGATTGGTTCATGGTCGCTGGATATATTAACCCATGAGTTACACTGGTCGGATGAGGTTTATAATATTTTTGAGCTGGACAGGGCAACAACCAGTCCTTCCTATGATCTGTTTTTAGAACATATTCATCCTGATGATCGGGAGATGGTAGACCGCGCCTATGTAAAATCACTGGAAGACAAAACCCCATACGAAATACAGCACCGTTTATTGCTACCGGATGGACGGATTAAAATTGTGATAGAAAGAGCCGAAACTTATTATGATTCTGATGGTAATCCCCTACAGTCGGTAGGCACTGTTCAGGATATTACGGAAAGTAAGCGGCTGGAAGAGCAGCTAAACCGTTCCCAGAAAATGGATGCTCTGGGCAAGCTAACCGGCGGTATCGCCCATGACTACAATAATATGCTGGGCATTGTTATGGGCTATGCGGAAATTCTGCAGGCTCAATTAAGCGATAAACCCGAGCTACATAAATATGCCCAGGAAATTTATCAGGCCGGTGAGCGTGGCGCTAAATTAACCCGTCGGCTACTTTCATTTTCCCGCCAGCAAATCACCACGGCCAGCAGCTGCCTGCTTAATCAGCTGCTGGAAGACAGTCGCCTGATGCTGGAAAAAACCCTGACAGCCAGTATTCAGCTGAATTTCGAATTACAGGATGAGCTTTGGGCTGTGTGGCTGGATAAAAGTGATTTTGAAGATGCTCTGCTCAATATGGCCATCAATGCCATGCATGCGATGGAACATAAGGGGCAGCTGAATATTGAAACCCGGAATGTAAACCTGTCAGCCGAGCAGGCAAAACACCTGGATCTGCCTTCAGGGGATTATGTATGCTTGACCCTAACGGATACCGGCAAGGGTATGGATGAAGACACCCGCAGTAAAATATTTGATCCTTTTTATACCACAAAAGGGGAGAAGGGAACGGGGCTGGGCCTAAGCCAGGTGTATGGTTTTGTACAACGCTCCAGGGGTGCCATTGACGTTATATCTGAACCTGGAAAAGGCACTTGCTTTAAACTTTATTTTCCCCGTTACTATGCACCAGCTGAAGAGCAAAAAAACAGTGACAGGGAACTTGATGCGAGTTTGTTAGGGCATGAAACCATTTTGCTGGTTGATGATGAAGAGGGTTTAAGACAGTTAGGAAAGGATGTGTTAACGCGTGCAGGCTACCAGGTTATTACCATGAAAGATGCTGAATCTGCACTGGATTATTTAAAACATAATAAGGTTGATTTACTGTTTACCGATATTATTATGCCGGGAATGGATGGTTATCAACTGGCTAAAAAGGCACGGGAGATTTATCCTGATCTTAAAATACAGATGACCAGCGGTTTTAGTGGTGGCCTGCATAAAACCGACAAAAGTGTAAAATTACATACTAATATTTTACGTAAGCCTTATATGTCTCGCACACTATTACGAACAATAAGACAGGCACTGGACTCTGCACCGGTAAAAGATTCATAACTCACGAATTATTTTAATATGACAACAAAAGTTTATATAGTTGATGATGATATACAGGTTGCAGAATTACTGGCCGTTATAGTTGAAATGGCGGGCTTTCAGCAGCAAATATACACCACATCAAGGGAATTCATTGAGCAGAAAACCTGTTCCAGCGATATTATCCTGCTGGATTTAAATATGCCGGATATGGATGGCATAGAGGTTATTCGTGAACTGGCCGCCAAAACCTGCGATGCCAGTATTCTATTTATTAGCGGTCAGGATTCCGGTGTCTTGCACTCAGCGGAAAAGCTGGCCAGAGCCCATGATCTGCATGTGCTGGGCAGTGTTACCAAACCGGTGCAGATTGCCCTGTTACAGCAAATTCTCCAGGATGCCAGCCAGCTAAAAGAAAACTCGGCTAATCGACAAAATGCCACGGCTGAGCTGGCTTCCGTGGATGAGCTTACACAGGCCATAGAGCAACATCAGTTGCTGCTGCATTATCAGCCTCAGGTATGTTTTCAAACGGGCAAACTGGTTGGCGTAGAAGCCCTGGTGCGCTGGCAACATCCTGAACGGGGTCTGGTGTTTCCCAATCTGTTTATTTCCGTTGCCGAAGAAAACGGCCTGATTGT
>JALTRC010000121.1 GCA_026998145.1 Gammaproteobacteria bacterium | reverse complement strand
ACTTCCCCGCCGGGCAGGCTTACCGGCGTGCCGCCTGCCTGTTTTAAGACTTCACCCCCCAGACCGGGGATGCGCATTTTTAAACCCTTTAAATCAGCCAGCGTGTTAATCTCACGATTAAACCAGCCGGCCATTTGCACACCCGTATTACCGCTGGCAGCCGGAATAATACCAAAAGGTTTATAGGTTTCCCGCCATAGTTCTATACCGCCCCCATTATATAGCCAGGCATTCATTTCCTGAGCGGTCATGCCAAAAGGCACGGCGGCAAAAAACTGCGCCGCTTCCGATTTGCCTTTCCAGTAATAGGCAGCACCGTGGCCCATTTGTGCGGTGCCGCGAGAAACCGCATCAAAAACCTCAAAGGCGGGTACCAGTTCCTTGGCCCCATAAACCTTTACTTTTAAGCGTCCACCGGACATATCAGTAATTAACTTAGCCAGATGATTGGCACCGGTGCCCAGGCCGGGAAAGTTTTTTGGCCAGGTGGTGACCATTTTCCATTTAATGGTTTTTTTTGCCAGTACGGCAGGTGATGCAAGCAGGCTGCTGCCGGCGACTATAGTCGTTGCAGAAGACGTTTTTAAAAAGTCACGACGTTTCATGGGATGATCCGTTAGTTTGTTGAATGAGTTGTGTTAGTTCATCAGCTTTTAGTGGCTGAGAAAAATAATAACCCTGCATTAAATAAATCTGATTGTCTTTCAGATGTTCAAACTGCTCACGGGTTTCTATGCCTTCGGCAATGACATCTATTTCCAGCTTCTGTGCCAGTACGCTGAGAGCCTGTAACATCTTGCCAGCCTGTGGCTGATGACTGCGCTGAATAAATGAGCGATCAATTTTGATTGCCGAAGGCGGACATTGCAGAAGGCATTCCAGTGATGCGCCAACGCTACCAAAATTATCAATACACAAATAGAAGTCATGTTGCTGTAACTGCTGAATGATTTTGACATCCTGGCTGCTACAGTTTAGTAACTTATGCTCATTAAAGTCCAGCGCGACCTGTGAATGCTGAATATTATATTGCTGGCAGAGCTGTATCAGCATATCAGGCAAATCATCATTAATCTGGGATAAAGAAATATTTAGCCAGAGTTTATTCAGCCTGGAGTTCTGTGCCTGGGTCCGGGAAAAATAAAGAAACGCCTTAGCAAATGAATCGGCGGCAATAGCCGAAATAAAACCGGATCTTTCCGCATTAGGTAAAAATTCCGCAGGCAATAATTCCCCGTGCTGGGGATGTTGCCAGCGTAACAGTGTTTCTATGGCAATGATTGTATTTTTATTTTTCGTGTCATAAATGGCTTGATAAACATTTACAAATTCATTTTGTTTGAGCGCCTTTAATAATTTTTCTTCCGTTTGTAACCAGGTGTGGGCATGTTGATCCAGCTGATTACTGCTCAGACGGAATATATTACCCGCCTGAGACTGGGCGCTATGCAATGCCTGCTGTGCCTTATCCATTAATTCACTGGCATCCACACCATCATCCGGTGAAATACTAATGCCAATAGAGGCTTCGAGCTGAATATCATGCTCATCTATTT
>JALTRC010000120.1 GCA_026998145.1 Gammaproteobacteria bacterium | reverse complement strand
GGCGAGCCGGTTAAGGCGGGTGACACGGTGATGTTCAGCGGGCGACGGGTGATTATTAAAGAGCCGTCATCAAGTTTACCCAAGGTGATTGCCTACCATAAACCGGTGGGGGAGGTGTGTAGCCGCAACGATCCTGAAGGGCGGCCCACTATATTTGAGAATCTGCCTAAATTAAAGCAAAGCCGCTGGATATCCATTGGCCGGCTGGATTTAAATACCTCCGGGCTGATTTTACTCACCGATAACGGGGAGCTGGCCAATCGTTTAATGCACCCATCCCGGCAGATTGCCCGTGAATATGCGGTGCGCATACTGGGCCGGGCTTCCGAGGATGCCCTGAAAAAACTTACCCACGGCATTGAGCTGGAAGACGGCATGGCACGATTTGAAGAAGTGGTAGATGCAGACCCGGACGCTCAGGGGGTTAATCACTGGTACCATGTGGTATTAATGGAAGGCCGCAACCGGGAAGTGCGCCGCATGTGGGAAGCGGTGGGTTTGCAGGTGAGCCGTTTAATGCGGGTGCGCTATGGCAATATAGTGCTGGAAAAAAGCCTCAGGCCCGGGCGGGTAAAAGAAATCAAACCGAAAAAGATTATTGAACTGGCGACAATGGTGGATCTGCATTTTGAAGAAGATGAAACTCGCCCGGCTGACAAAGTCAGAACATCCGGGCCCGGCCGCGGTCGAAGTCGTTCCCATAAAAATAAAACCTCAAATCGACGAGCACGATAGGAGAATATAATGACTCCCACCCCCATAAAAATATTCATAAGCCTGCTGGTTGTTGTTTTTACTTCCATCGCGCAGGCTAAAACAGAAGGTGAGCTGGCGGCAGGTTTAGTAAACCCCGGTTATCACGCCCAGCCTGAGTGGTTTAAGAATTCATTTTTAGATATTAATGAAGATATTGCCGAAGCCCGTGAGCAGGGCAAACGCCTGATGCTGTTTTTTTATCAGGATGGTTGCCCTTATTGTAAAAAATTGCTGGAAGATAATTTTGGTCAGCGGGAAATCGCAGAAAAAACCCGCAAAAATTTTGATGTGGTAAGCATTAATATCTGGGGGGATCGTGAAGTCACCCTGGGTGGTGATGTAATGACGGAAAAACAACTGGCGGAAGGATTAAAAATTCAGTACACGCCCACGTTGATTTTCTTTAATGAAAAAGGCAAGGCAGTGCTGCGTGCCAATGGTTATTATTACCCTGAAAAATTTAATGCGGCACTGGATTATGTGCTGGGTAAAAATGAAAAAAAGGAAAGCTTCCGCCAGTATCTGGCGCGAGTATCCCCGGTACCATCAAAGGGTGTGATTCATAATGAAATCACAACGCTTGCAGAACCATTTGATTTTAGTAAACCGGCGAATAAATCCTATCGTCTGGTTATATTTGAACAGAAAAGTTGCAAGGCCTGTGATGAGCTGCATGGTGATATTTTAAAGCGGCCTGAATCAAAAAAACTGTTAAAGCATTTTGATGTGGCCGTGGTGGATATGTGGTCGGATAAAAAACTCACCACACCGGAAGGTAAAAAAATGAGCGCCAGAGACTGGGCGAA
>JALTRC010000119.1 GCA_026998145.1 Gammaproteobacteria bacterium | reverse complement strand
TCCGGCGTATCAATACCGGGGCCGGGTAATTCCCTGGCCTGTTCTACATGAATGAAAGTGCCATGATATAAAGCCCGTAGTTGTTCCAGCTTTTCAATATTTTCCAGCTCACAGGGGGGCATATCCGTATAGTGTTTTAAAAAGCTGACCCGGTAAGCGTAAATCCCCAGATGCCGTTGATACACGGAAATATGCTGGGCACAAAGATTATGGCCTTCATCCCGATGCCAGGGAATACTGGCGCGACTGAAATACATGGCCATGCCCTGATGATTGCGAACCACTTTGACAATATTGGGGTCCATCACTTCATCCAGCTCACACAAAGGCGTGGACAAGGTTGCCATGCCCGCCTGTGGATATTGCTGTAAATTTTCCGCCACCTGCTGCAATAAACTGGCAGGCGTTAAAGGCTCATCACCCTGTAAATTAACCACAATGGTTTCATCCGTCCAGTGATATTGTTGCGCCACTTCTGCCAGACGATCTGTGCCACTTTGATGCTGCGTGGATGTCATACACACTTCACCGTCAAAGGCTTTTACCGCGTCCACAATACGCTTATCATCCGTGGCCACCACCACCTGCTCTGCACCCGCCTTAAGGGCGCACTGGTACACATGCTGAATCATCGGCTGGCCGTTTAAATCCAGCAGAGGTTTGCCAGGCAAACGACTGGAAGCATAACGAGCCGGAATGACGATTTTAAAAACGGGCTTCATCAATCTTCAGCCACACCAGACAACTTGCGGGCTTCTTCTTCCAGCATCACGGGAATACCGTCTTTAATGGGATAAGCCAGTTGATCCTGCTGACAGATCAGCTCATTATTTTTTTTATCATACTCCAGCTTGCCCTTGCATATTGGGCATACCAGAATCTCCAGTGTTTTCTTATCCATTACATACCTGCGTTATCAGTTGTTTAAATTGTTGTTGCGCTGCATCGGAAAGCTGCACGTTGATGGGTAGGTACCAGTGTCGGGGCAGCTCAAAGCCCAGGCATTTTACCGCATCTTTTTCGGTCATAATCACCGGCAGTTCATCATCAAATATCAGATCATTTTTTTGGTAGGAAAAATGATCTGCAAATTCATGGGGAATGACCTCATAGCCCAGTGATTCCAGCAAATGAAAAAACCGCCGGGGGTTGCCAATGCCGGCAATGGCATGGACTTTTTTTGTGTTTAATACTGCCGGTAGATTTTTATTCAAAGGCATTAAATCCCCCGGCTGAATTTGCATATTAAGAGGCTGCTCGCCCCCATTATACAAAACCATATCCACCTGCTTTAAACGCCCGGCTCTTTCCCGTAAAGGACCGGCGGGAATGCAGAAACCATTACCCAGATTGCGACTGCTATCCATCACCGCAATTTCAATATCCCGACTCAGTGCATAATGCTGCATACCGTCATCGGATAAAATAATATTGCAGTCATTTTCTGCCAGCAGATATTCAATATCCTCACGGCGATTGGCGCCAATCACCACCGGGCACCCGGCACGTCTTGCAATGAGTAAAGGTTCATCACCACTTTCAACGGCTGAACTCTTTGCATTCACTGAATAAGGATAATGTCTGGCCCGGCTGCCATAACCCCGGCTAATCACGCCCGGCTTCAAACCCTGCTGTTTTAATATCTCCACCAGCCTGATAATCAGCGGGGTTTTACCTGTGCCACCCACGGTAATATTACCCACCACAATCACCGGCACAGGCGCCCTGTAAGATGTAAACAAGCCAGCTTTATAGGCCTGCCGCCGGATAAAACTGATACTGCAAAACAGCCAGGATAATGGCAGCAATAACCAGGCAATAACATTTTGTGAATACCAGTAATGGTCAATGGATTTCATGGTTATGTATTGGGAGCTTCACAGAACTGCATTTTATGCAGCGCCGCATACTGTCCATTTTGCGCCAGCAGTGTTTGATGATTGCCGGTTTCCACAATACGCCCTTCCGACATCACCACAATCAAATCCGCCTTTTCAATGGTGGATAAACGGTGAGCAATAATCAATGTGGTGCGATCCTTAATCAGCTCTTCCAGAGCCGCCTGAATATACCGCTCGGATTCTGTATCCAGTGCAGAGGTGGCTTCATCCATAATCAAAATGGGCGCGTTTTTCAGCAGCGCCCGGGCAATGGCAATGCGCTGACGCTGACCGCCGGATAACATCACGCCCTTTTCACCCACCACCGTTTGCAGGCCGTGTTTTTTCTCGCAAATAAAATCCCAGGCATAGGCGGCTTTGGCGGCGCGAATAATATCTTCTTCTGCCACATGCTCCAATCGGCCATAGGCAATATTATGGGCCAGGGTATCGTTAAATAGCACAATATCCTGCCCCACATAGGAAATCTGATCCCGCAGGCTGGTGAGTTTATAATCCCGAATATCCGTTCCATCTACCTGCACTTCACCCTCATAGCCATCGTATAAACGGGGCAGCAAATTCACCAGGGTTGATTTGCCGCTGCCGGAGGTGCCCACAAAGGCAATGGTTTTTCCCGGCTCGATATGCAAATTAATATTCTGCAAAACTTTTTTATGGGCGGCCGAGGCATAGCTGAAGGAAACATCTTTAAATTCGATCTCCCCTTTAACGCGCCTTATTTCTTTCTGCCCCTTGTCCTGTTCGATTTCCGTATCCAGCAAGCTGAACACACTTTCTGCCGCGGCTATGCCTTTTTGTAAAATGGAATTAACATTGGTGAGGCGTTTTAAAGGAGCAAACAACATCATCATGGCAGTCATAAATGACATAAAGGCGCCCGCATCAATATTGTTTTTTAAACCTTCCTGAGTGGCCGCATAAATAATTCCGGCCAGGGCAAAGGCGACAATAATCTGAATAATGGAGGTGCTGATGGAAGTGGTGGCAAACAGTTTAACCTGCTGCTTGCGATTGCCCTGATTGCCCTGATGGAAACGCTGTTTTTCATATTCCTGTCCACCAAAAATTTTCACCACCCGCTGTGCCTGCACCGCTTCTTCCAGCACATGGGTGAGCTGTCCCATGGAGCCCTGAATACGTTTGCTGATTTTACGAAAGCGTTTTGACACCAGTGAAATCAAAAAAGCAATCAATGGCCCCAGAATCAAAAACACCGAGGCCAGCATGGCATTGAGATAAAACATCCAGCCGATTAAACTGACTATCATCAGCACATCACGAATCATAATGGTGATGGAGGTGGTGGCCGCCTGAGCCAGCTGTTCCACATCAAAGGTAAACTTGGCAATGGTATTGCCGGTAGAAGTGCTGTCGAAAAAATCACCGGGCAGCAGCATCAAACGGTTAAACATTTGATCCCGCAGCTCCATAATAATCTGCCGGCCAATCCAGGCCATGCCGTATTCCGAAATAAAACCGGCAATGGCGCGCACCAGAAACACACCGATAACCGCAAAAGGCAGCCAGCGAATAACGTCCGGATCTTTATCGATAAAGCCGCCATTTAACATGGGCTCCATCAAGGCGGCAAAACCCGGCTGAGACAGGGCCACCAGAATCATACCGACAATGGATATGAGCAACACTTTCCAGTAATTCAGAGTATAGGAAACCAGACGACGATAGGTTGTCTTGCCGGTGTGAGAAGCGTTGTTGTTTTGCATTACTGTGTCTGGCTATCCAGTGTTGCAATGGATAGCCGTGTCAGCCCCAGTTGCGCCGCTGCATCCATGGCCCGTACCACTGACTGGTGAGGGGTTTTGGCATCAGCCCGTAAAATCAATGGCGTTTTTTTATCCTTGCCAACAGTTTTCATTAAGGCCAGCTTTAAGGTTTTCAGCTGGGTATTGACCAGCTGGCGATCATTAATAAAATAATGGCCTTTGGCATCAATACCAATCACCACCGATTCCGGTGCCTGAGTGGTGGCAGAGGCACTGGCTTCCGGCAGCTGAATTTTCAGTTTGGACTGTTTATCAAAAGTGGTGGACACCATAAAAAAGATCAGCAGCAAAAACACCACATCAATTAGCGGGGTTAGGTTTAAGTCCACATCATCCTGTCGATTGGGTTTGAGGTTCATGCGGCTTTTTCCGTTTCGTCTTTGGCATTCACAATATGGCGATTATTATTGAGCACATCCACCATTTTGATGGCTTCTTCTTCCATCTGCACCACCAGCTCATCCACCCGACCGCGGAAATAGCGGTAAAACATCAGTGCAATAATGGCCACGGACAATCCTGCTGCTGTGGTAATCAGGGCCTGTGAAATACCGCCCGCCAGTGGCGCCGCATTACCGACTCCTTCGGCGGTTATGACGCTAAACACCTTAATCATACCGATGACCGTACCCAGCAGTCCCAGCAAGGGGGAGATACTGGCAATGGTGCCCAGGGTATTTAAAAAACGCTCCATTTCATGCACCACCTTGCGGCCGGTTTCCTCGATGCTTTCCTTGATGCGATCCCGATCCTTATTGCGATTATTCAAACCGGCGGCGAGGATTTTGCCCAGGGCAGACTGTTTGCTGATTTCATCAATCTTGCTGCGCTCCAGCTGGCCTTCCTTGACCCAGTGCCAGATAGTGGCAACCAGATGTTTGGGTATCACCTTGCGGGTTTGCAGCGCCCAGAAACGCTCTAGAATAATCCCCACCGCAATCACCGAGCACAGAATAATCGGTGCCATTAACCAACCGCCTGCCTTCACCAGTTCAAACACCTTGAGCCGCCCTTTATTGTTATGATAAACAGGCCGTATGATACTGTATTTCCTTGATTTTTCGTAGCTTATCGGGTGATTTAAGGGAATCCAGCCGCATTTTGCCAGTAATGGGGAGCATCCCGCCGCTGCCGATGCAAAAGCTGATAGCCCTCAGGGGTAAATATCAGCTCTATGGCTCCTTCCTGTGCCGTATTGTAAACCGGCACCTGGAATGCTCGATAAGTCTCCAGCACCGGCTTTCTGGGATGGCCAAAGCGATTGGCAAAACCGGCTGACACCAGTGCCAGCTGCGGGGAGGTGGCGGCAATAAAGTCACGGCTGGATGAGGTATTGCTGCCATGATGGGGCACCAGCAAAACATCCACATCCAGGGCCTTGCCGTACTGCTGAAGCAGACGCCCTTCCACCTTCTTTTCAATGTCCGCCGTTAGCAGAACACTGCTGCCCCGGGTGCTGATTTTTATGACACAGCCCCGGTTATTTCGCCTGGGGTAATCACCATCGGGATGCAGAACTTCAAACAGAACTCCGTCCCAGTGCCAGCTCTGCCCCTGCTGACAGGCCTGTGGATAGGGATGATGGAGCCTTGATATTCCCTGCCCTTCAAGCTGCCATACGGGCAGCTGATCC
>JALTRC010000118.1 GCA_026998145.1 Gammaproteobacteria bacterium | reverse complement strand
TTCGCACGGGATTATCAATACTGGGGGTATCTGCCACAACCTCTTCGGCTTCATCGGAGCCTAATAATTTCTGTAATGTGGCCAGTGATTCCTGGTAGCTCTCCCAGGGAACCAGCGCAGAGAAACGGCGACTGCTCATCCAGTTAAGAAGCTCCAGATCCACATCATGAGCCAGCAACAAAACCGGTATTTCATTGAAATGCCCTCGCTCAAGCAGCGATAGCAGTGTATTTGCGGCGGGGTGTTCTGCGTAATTGGGCCAGCCAATAATCACCCCATGGTAATCGCTCTGGGCATTTGTCAAACACTCGGCAGCGGCGCTAAACTGATCAACCACCATCAGCTCATAGCCCTGTTTCTGAAGAGATTTCACCAGAATATAACGCAGGGTTGCAGACTCTTC
This sequence comes from Gammaproteobacteria bacterium, assembly GCA_026998145.1. Taxonomy (GTDB): domain Bacteria; phylum Pseudomonadota; class Gammaproteobacteria; order SZUA-229; family SZUA-229; genus JALTRC01. The sequence goes on along the minus strand of JALTRC010000118.1, from coordinate 4,923 downwards.
TATCAACAAAATTCTGGGTTTATTTGTTTTCGCCTGCATATACAACCTTTTAACCATCACACCTGCCGGCTTATAAATATAGCCGCCTGATAATACTTATTCCACCGCCGTTAAATGGCGCCGTTGATAATACTGAAACCATGAACTGGCACTGGCTGCCGTCAGAATACACCAGACCGCAAACAAGGCCCCCGGCAGTGCAGCCTCGGCAGGAAAATGCGCCAGTGCCAGGGCCACTCCCATACCCGCATTTTGCATTCCCAGCTCAATCATCAGGGTTATTCGATGGGACAAACTAAAGCCATAAAGCCGTCCCAGCCCCCAGCCAATGGCATATCCCAGCAAATTAATCCCTATTACCGCCAGTAAAATCATCGCACCCATATCCGCAATACGCTGTTGATTCGCTGCCACCGCATAGCTGCAGATAATAATAATCGCCAGAGCAGACACACCCGGTGCAAAACGCTGCGCCCGACGCGTAAAAGCGGGCATAACAGATTGCAGCGCAACACCTGCTGCCAGAGGTATAAATACGGTTAATAAAATGGTTTGCATCATTGGCCAGAAAGCCACAGGTAAAATGGCACCACCTAACCACTTCACCAGCAAAGGCGTTAGCAATGGAGATAATAAAGTTGCCACACTGGTCAATGCCACCGAATAAGCCACCGCTCCCCCTGCCAGATAAACAATCACATTACTGGCCATGGCGCCGGGAGCCGAACCCACAATAATAAAACCTATCGCCACCGCCGGCGAAAATCCCCCATACTGTGCAACCAGAAAAGCCAGCAGCGGCATCACCGTAAACTGACTTAATACCCCTTTAAAAATACGCAGTGGCTGCCGAGACTCCGTGCGAATATCACGGGGCTCCAGCACCAGACCAATAGCAAACATGGTGGCAGCAAAGAACCATAAAAAATAGTCTTTAAAGATTAAAAAAACAGGGGGATAAAAGTACGCGATTACGGCAGAGAAAAAAGTGAGCAATGCCAGTTTTCCGGCAATAAATTGAAACAGTATTTGCATATTATTGTCTGGTGATTATGGGTAAGGCTTTCATATTTTCTTTGATACAGAAGCGCCAGGATTTTCTGTTATTGTAATATACCGATTTACACATTGTTGGTTTTTTAAGGAACTGGTAAATGGATTCCGGCCTAAAAGCGTGCCGGAATGACAACTCCGATTTTGTTCAGAATTTTTTGACACAGAGGCACAGAGCCGCAGAGGTAAGCCTGTTTTATTTTGCGTTTATTCGCGTGCATTTGCGGACTTTATGCTTTTAATCTTTAAAACAACCTGAACCACGCCGCTCCTGTGCATCCTTGCGCCCGCAGCATACAACCGCCATGGACGGCGGAAATGCCGATTTTGTATCGTTACAGGGAGGTAACTTATTAGAGCAATGCAGGAGCAATTGCCGGGGAGCAAAAATCGGCCGTACATCCTTTGCGTTTATTCGCGTGCATTTGCGGACTCTAATACTTTTTATCTTTAAACTAATCTGAACCACGCCGCTCCTGCGCATCCCTGCGCCCGCGGCATACCGTACATCCTGTACATAAAAAAGGCTGATAAAATAAATTATCAGCCTTTCGGATGTAACAACTTAGCAATAAAGCTTATTTGCTACCGCTGCATTTACCTTCAGCAGGCTTCTTGCCACCGCTACCACTGCACTTTGCCGCCTTGTCGCCGCCACCCATGCATTTACCACCTGAAGATGACATGGAAATTTGCTGGGCTTTCTGTAGGTCATTCATGCCAAATGGATTTTCCGCTGCATTCGCACTACCCATTGCCATTAAAAAAGTAGCCGCCGCTAACACACTCAATATTTTCTGTTTCATTTTTTTCTCCTGAGTTGAGGTTGTCTTGAACAATAAACTGTTCAGGCTGTTGGAAGTAACTTTAAAAGATAAGTTCATCAACAAACTCCATTCTATTCCTGTCCCTGAGCACCTATGACCAGACAATAGCAAGACAACTGACTGATTTAAAACTCTATTTACCATTCATCGATTTTTTTATGGCCGCCGTAACCTCATTTTCCAGACGTTGCAATATGGGCAGCGCCGGGCTACTGGCAGCAATTACCGATGGCCTTGCAAATAATGCGGTGGTCTTGCCGTCTTTTTCAATCAGCGTCATTCGCATGGGGCAAAGGGCCAGCATACGAGGGTCCTTATTGCTTACCTGATTAGCATACCAGCCATTACAGAACACCATGCTGCGCATACCACTTAACTTGCTGCGATTGTAATCGTCCCCCCACTTATCAGCCATACTGGAAATACTGCGGCCGATATTGGCTTCAAACACCACATAAAAGCCATCATCTTCCAGACCTTTATAAACCTGTGAATACACCTCATCCAGTGGTCGATTGACCGAATATTCAAATACTGTTGATTCACCTGCCCAAACACTAAAACTACTGAGCAAGATCAATAAAGTAAAAACTTTGCTTATGATTTTCATTTTTTTCTTCTCCCTTGTATTAACTGTGGCTAAAATACTCCCAATGATCCCGTCACCACAAGTGGAATGAATTGTGAGCAATACCAGCCCCTACCCTAATGGACGTATGCGCCGAATGCGTCGCGACGACTTCAGCCGTCGTATGATGCGTGAACACCGTTTAAGTTCCGATGATTTTATTTACCCCTTGTTTATTCTGGAAGGGGAAAACCAGCGTGAAGAAGTCCCATCCATGCCGGGTGTGGAGCGAGTGAGCATCGACCTGCTGCTCAAGGAAGCAGAAGATTGCGTGGCGCTGGGCATACCGGCAATCGCACTGTTTCCCGTTGTGCCGGTGGAAAAAAAATCCGATGATGCCGCCGAGGCCTATAATCCGGATGGTCTGGCGCAACGTGCGGTGCGGGCATTAAAAGCCGCCTTCCCGGAACTGGGAGTGATTACCGATGTGGCGCTGGATCCTTTTACTTCACACGGACAGGATGGGCTGATTGATGACACAGGTTATGTGCTCAATGATGAAACCGTTAATGTGCTGGTTAAGCAGGCTCTTTCCCATGCACAGGCCGGTGCGGATATTGTCGCCCCTTCCGATATGATGGATGGCCGCATCGGCGCCATTCGCACAGCACTGGAAAAAGATAATTATATTTACACCCGCATTCTGGCCTATTCCGCTAAATATGCCTCCAGTTTTTATGGCCCTTTCCGGGATGCGGTTGGCTCAGCGGCCAATCTGGGCGGTGGCAATAAATACAGCTATCAGATGGACCCGGCCAATGGTGATGAGTCCCTGCGGGAAGTGGCGCTGGATATTGAGGAAGGTGCCGATATGGTGATGGTCAAACCGGGCCTGCCCTATCTGGATATTGTTCGCCGGGTAAAAGATACGTTTGGCGTGCCCACCTACGCCTATCAGGTGAGCGGCGAATATGCCATGCTTAAAGCCGCCTCACAAAATGGCTGGCTGGATGAAAAAGCCGTGGTGCTGGAATCCCTGCTGTCATTCAAACGGGCCGGCGCCGATGGCATTCTCACCTATTACGCCAAACATGCGGCTCGCTGGTTGCAGGAAAAATAATGCCAATGGACAAATACGCGGTTATTGGCAATCCCATCGCCCACAGTAAGTCACCCTTTATTCACGCCGCCTTTGCAGAACAAACCGGCCAGTCTTTAAGCTATACCGCCGAGCTTGTGGAAATCGGCAAAGTGCCCGAGTTTATTGAACAGTTCAGAGCAAATGGCGGCAGAGGTTTAAATGTTACCGTGCCTTTTAAACTGGATGCCTGGCAGATTGCCGAACAGTTAAGCGAACGGGCACAAAGAGCCGGCGCGGTGAATACCCTGTCCTTAAATGATAAGGGTATTGCCGGAGATACCACCGATGGCGTTGGGCTGGTCAATGATTTAAGCCACAATCATCAGCTGGATTTACAAAACAGAAATATTTTAATTCTTGGCGCAGGCGGTGCCGTGCGCGGCATACTGGAACCCTTATTAAACCTGTCACCGGCGCAATTAGTCATTGCCAATCGCACGGTGGAAAAAGCCACTCAACTGGCCGATGATTTTTCGGATCTCGGTCATATAACCGGCTGCGGCTTTGACGATCTGGCCGGTGAAAAATTTGATTTGATTATTAACGGCACCTCCGCCAGCCTGTCCGGTGAACTGCCACCTCTGCCGGATAATATTCTACAATCCTCGGCAGCCTGTTACGACATGATGTATGGAGCGAATGATACCGTCTTTATGCAATGGGCCAGACAACAGGGTGCGAAAAAAGTACTGGATGGTTTAGGTATGCTGGTGGAACAGGCTGCTGAATCCTTTTTTATCTGGCGCGGTGTCAGGCCGCAAACTCAGAGTGTTATCAAGCTGCTCAGACAACAGCTTTAGGGCAGGCCGCAGTTTCTGTTTTTTGCCATCACATAATTATCAGGCCTTGCAGGCGCAAACGAAAACACCCCCAGCTGATTTATCTGCAAACGGCAGCCTTTAAACGGTGCTGCCAGAGGCTCACCCACAAACAGGCCCTGCCCCGGCATGGCAACACTTTTCCAATAAGCTTCCAGTAAGGTTTCACCATTGAGATAATGGCTCATCATAATTGCCGGGTTGGGAAACTTACCCGGAAAATTACAGGGTTCCACCACCGTGCCATAGCTGCCCGTTGCTCCGCCACTTAACCATTCCAGAATACTCATTTGCGGGCCATTAAATAACACCCCGCCGGTTGATGTCAGGTGGTCGGCTACTGCGCCGGGAAGAAAATGATTGCTGGCAATATTCCTGACTTTTTTCAACCCGGTAAAATAAAAAAGCACATCTTTTTTATTTTCTATTGCATCACCTTTAACAATCTCAACATTAAGAATGGACGACATTTTTTGCACTATCCGCGGGTAATGTACTGCACGAACATTGCGTTCA
>JALTRC010000117.1 GCA_026998145.1 Gammaproteobacteria bacterium | reverse complement strand
CATCATTAATGCTGATTAATCCGCAGGCTGAACTGCAAGCATTTATTACGGCACCTCATACTGTTGCAGGCATTATTCATGCTATTGAAGCAAGCCGGGCCTATTACCGGAAATCTCATCCCTAATGTATGAAAGCTCCAGGTGCTTAATCGGCCAGTGTAAAGTAAAAGACCGCTCCTTTATCCACTTCTGCTTCAGCCCAGATATGTCCACCATGAAGATTGATAATACGTCTTACCGTCGCCAGCCCTATACCTGTCCCTTTAAAATCACGTTCATTATGTAAGCGCTGAAAAGTACCAAACAATTTACCTTCCGCAAAACGCATATCGAAACCGGCTCCATTGTCTTTTACAAAATAAACTGTTTTACCCTCCTGTTTCATGGAGGCTATTTCAATTTCAGGATATTCTGTTTTAGCCGTATATTTCCAGGCATTATTAATCAGGTTTTCCATGACCACCGATAACATATTCTGATCACCGGTCGCTATCATATCAGCCTGTATCTTTACCTCTAAATTTCGTTCAGGATCTTTTTCTTTAAGAGATGCCACAACAGTTTCTGCCAGATCGCTTAAATTGACATCCGTGGTTTTTAGTTCACTGTGTTTTATTCTCGACAGTTCCAGTAATGAACTCACCAGTAATTCCATTCTTTGGGTTCCAGAGCGAATACGTTCAATATATTCCTGAGCCGTTTCATCCAGAGACTCACCATAATCTTCCATCAGGGCCTGACTAAAACCATCAATGGCTCGCAATGGCGAGCGCAGATCGTGGGATACAGAATAAGAAAATGCCTCCAGCTCTTTATTAGACTGCTGCAAATCAAATGTCTTCTTCGCCACCATTTCTCGTAATCGTTGCTCTTCATTTTGCAGTGCTGAATAAGATTCACGCAAACGAACAATCATATTCTGAAACTCACGGGCCAGGGTACCGATTTCATCATCACGCTTTAATAAACGCGCATCCAGCTCATCATTACGAGCCGCCCCTAAAGACGTTGCCGTAATAACATGGGTTAAGTCAGCAATGGGATTAATAAAGTGTTTTACGATCAACAGCACAGCTGTTAATAAAACAAGTAAGAACAACACCAGCACCATAATAATATTAAAGGCTGCCGCATCACTATAAAAAGAAACATCATCCAGAAAATAAGCCAGATGCGCATTAGCCAGATATTTTTTACCCACTTTTATGGGATAAATAACTTCCTTAACCGGCCGTCCTTTATACTCGGCTTTTCTGACTGCAAAATCATCCAGTTCCTGAAACTTTACGGGGTGCCCCACCTGAGACAAATCAGAATGAGAAATAATCATGCCATCTTTAGACGATAGAAAGGCATAGGCATAAAAATCTGCCGGCATCACCGACTTTAACCAGTTTTCCAGCAGCTCATAGTCTTTTGAAATCAGGCCATCCAGGCTACCATTAGCCAGCGAAGCGGTTTGCCCTTTCACCTGCTCCAGGCGTTCATCAAGAAATTTATTTTGCGCATCATCAAGCAGTAAATAACCCAGGGTAAACAGGGCAACTGTTAATAACAAGGTAATACTAAGAGCCAGTCGAGTGAATAGTCTGGAGCGCATATTTAATGTTTCAACTGTGCCTGCTGCATGAGTTTTTCAGTAACTTTTTCTATTTGCGGATCATAAGCAATAAATTCCTGTATTTTCATTGCATACATACTGGCCAGTAAACGCTTACCTTCCGGCGTGTTTTTCATATTGATAACAACCTGCTTGAATTTTTCGATGGTAGCAGCATCCAGAGACGACCGGGCCGCAATGACATTTTCAGGATAAGGATCACTTACCGCGATAATACGCAGCTCACCCATGTCCATTTTTTTACTCATCAAGTCAAAATTTACACCACACATGGTGGCAGAAGTGTTATCTTTTAACAGCACATTATGAATGGATGTGGACAGGTTTTTGGTAAAGGTTTCTTTTAATTCAGCACCGGAATCCACCCCGTGGGTTTTCAGATAAGCCCTTGGAGCCAGATAGCCACCGGCACCCATGGGGCTCACATAGGCAATATCCTCACCTTTTAACTGGTCGATATTCTCAATATTGCTATCCTTACGCACAAATATTTCACTGCGGCTGGTTAAATCACCGGCGATATTTTTCATTTGTAAAACCCCTACCGCCTTGCCTTCCTGCTTGAGCCGATAAAACACATGGGAGTTTATATAGAAAAAATCCACCTCACCTTTTTCTGCCGCCTTTCTCATTTTGCCAAAGCCCCGCGGCACAATAATGGACATATCACGGCCCATCTGCGCCGATACATAATCCACAAAGGGCTGCCATTTTTTATAAATACGTGAGGGAGGTGCAATGGATAAAACACCAAAATGCAGTTCCGCAGACGCCGCAAACAGATGGCTGGGAACAAGGACAGATAAGAACAAAAATGGCGCACTCAGGGCCGCCATTAGATTGCGCCGGGATAGCTTCATCATTTTCTCCTACACCTCAGGGGGGAACGCTTTTCAGTATAGGCAATACACAGATAAATCACAGCCCTTTTTTATCAGGGGATGATTTCATTTAAAAACGTGGCGATTTGTTTTTGCACATCAGGCAGAGCCTGGCTGGCATCAATGACTTTTATCCGCTCAGGCTGCTGCCGTGCCAGGGCCAAATAGCTTTCCCGCACCCGCTCAAAAAAGGCCACCTGCTCCTGTTCAAAACGATCCGGCGCACTGCGCTTGCCAGCCCTTTCCCGCCCCACTTCAACTGGCGCATCCAGCAACAGGGTTAAGTCAGGCCGCAAGTCTCCCAGCACCCATTGCTCAAGCCCGGCAATGCGCCCCATATCCAGACCCCGGCCACCACCCTGATAGGCATAGGTGGCATCGGTAAAACGATCACATAATACCCATTGCCCCTTTTTCAGAGCCGGCCGGATAACCTGGGCCACATGCTCGGCGCGGGCGGCAAACATTAATAACAGCTCCGTATCATCGGCCATGCCCTTAAAATCCTCACCCAGCAATATGGTGCGCAGGGCTTCACCTAAAGCAGTACCTCCCGGTTCACGGGTGACAATATAATCAATGGATTTAGCTTCCAGCAGTGACTGGATATATTGCATATTGCTGGTTTTACCGACACCTTCGGAGCCTTCCAGGGTGATAAACATGGGTTTTGGCATACTTTAATTTCTCTTTTAATTGTATTTTTTGACGCAAAGACGCGAAGGGCGCGAAGCTGTGTGTTTTCTATTACGCTTTGTCGGCTTGAAAAGCTCAACCCGAACTACGCCTCTGTGTCAAAAAACACTTCGCGACCTTTGCGCCTTCGCGTCAAGGCTTTTAATCAACGCTTTTTACGCTGATGCTGATTAACCGCTGCCGTATGGGCGGATAATGTTGCGGAAAAAATATGGCTGCCGGAACCATCACTTCGGGCCACAAAATATAAATAATCGGTTTGTGCCGGGTGCATGACCGCATCAATGGCCGCCTTACCCGGCATGGCAATAGGTGTTGGCGGCAGGCCACGACGGGTATAGGTATTATAAGGCGTATCCCGGCGCAGATCCCGATAACGAATATCCCCGTCAAAGGCTTCACCCAGCCCGTATATTACCGTGGGGTCGGTTTGCAGTTTCATCTTTTTACGCAAACGATTAATAAATACCCCGGCAATCAGTGGCCGCTCTTTGGGATCTGCCGTTTCTTTTTCTACAATGGAAGCCAGTATCAATGCTTCATAAGGGGTTTTAAAAGGCAGGCCCGCATCACGGGATTGCCAGGCCTGCTGAAGATACTGCTGCATCTGCTGGTAGGCCCGCTTTAAAAACTGCACATCACTCAGGTAACGGGGAAATTTATAGGTATCAGGGAAAAAGCGACCTTCGGGATGCTCTCCCCGGTGGCCAATTTTTTCCATAATTTTCGGGTAACTCAGGCCTTTTAACTGGTGCTCCAGATAGGGGGACGCCTGTATCTGCTGCATCATCTGCCTGAAATTATGTCCCTCGACCAGGGTGATGGCATATTGCTGCACTTTGGCCCTGACCATTTTATCCAGCAACTGCCTGGGCGTGTCAGCCGCTTTAATTACATACTCACCGGCTTTCAGCTGGCGGGACTGACCACTGAGCCGCGCCCACAGAGACAGGTAATAGGGCCGCTTGCTAATGCCTTTTGCATAAAGAAACCGATCCAGATGGCGTACTGACATGCCGGGCCTTAATTCATATACCAGCGGCGCTTTTAGCTCCAGTGGCGTATTGATAAACAATATAAAATCCGCCAGCACGATAATCGCTAGCGCCATCACCACCAGCATCAGTTTTTTTATTCCCTTAAATAGCAAGGCTTGCTCCATCCATATCCAGTGACTGTTGCAGTTTACGGGTCAGCGGCCAGTCATTAAATGCATTTTCCTGCAAACGACGAATTGGACAAATCCCCAGCAGGCTGTTGGTAATAAACAGCTCATCCATATTCAGTAAATGGGACACACTTAAATTAATCTGTTCACACTCATATCCCAGTTTTTTAGCCAGCTCCATGACCTGCTGTCGTATCACACCTGCCACGCCTGCCTGCTCAAGTCGAGGCGTGTAGAGCCGCTCACCCTCCACGGCAAACAGATTGCTCATGGTGCCTTCAATAACATGACCGCTGGCATCCAGCATCAGACCATCGATAATATTTTCATCATTCCATTCATTACGGGCCAATACATTATCCAGCCGGTTCAAATGCTTGATACCGGCCAGCGCCGGATTGACCGAAACCGGCGTATGACAAATTTTCAAACAGCCGCCCTTGTTAAATAGCTCCACTGAATAGCTCGGCCAGTCATAGCGGGAGACAATGCGGGTGGGCTGAATATCGCCGGGCATTTTATAGCCCCTGCCACCGCTGCCCCGGCTTATGATGAGTTTAATCACGACTGGCTCATCCCCTATATCCAGCTGGCGAATATCTTCCAGCCACAGGGATTCATCAATTAACGGCAGTTGCAGACGCAGGCAACCTTCATGTAAACGCTGTAAATGGGCAGACCAGAATTGCAAACGGCCATCCACACAGGCAATGGTTTCAAACAGGCCATCCCCGTAGCTGATACTACGATCCGTGACAGGCAGGTGTTGTTGTGGCTGACCGTTGATAATGCTTGTTGTATTCATAATGTGTTTTGGTGGATCCGCTGCGCTTGATTCCACCCTACGCCCGGACTGTATTCATTGTGTGTTTTCAAACACCCATCAAGGCCATAATCATGCCCCTGGCCTTGGCGCGAGTTTCCTGCAATTCACGCCGGGGATCAGAATCGACCACAATACCACCGCCGGCGCGGAATTTCAGT
>JALTRC010000116.1 GCA_026998145.1 Gammaproteobacteria bacterium | reverse complement strand
TGGGGCGCTGGCCGATCACTTCGCCGGTAATAATAAAATCAAAATCATTCTCCTCAGCCCATTGTTTAGCCTTGTTCACCATAAAAATCTTGCAGTCCAGGCAGGGGTTCATATTGGCCCCATAGCCATGTTTGGGGTTAAGCAATACGTCTTTATATTCTTCCACTATATCGATAATGTGCAGCTTGATACCCAGTTGCTCTGCTGACCAGAGGGCATTATTACGCTTGGGTTTGGCCTTGTCCTTTTTGCGAATGGCATGGGTATGGCCCTCCACGCAAAAACCGGTGAAAAAATTAATACCTTCCACATGAATGCCCTGTTCGAGCATGACTTTGGCGGCAAGAAGGGAATCGAGGCCGCCGGAAATCAGGGCGACTGCTTTGCGTTGTGACATAGGGGGAAACACTTGAGATTAACAAAGGGCTATTTTAACACCATCGATAAAAAATCGTGGTAATAAAAATGGAATTGTTTGACGCGAAGGCGCGAAGAACGCAAAGAATACGTTGGGTTGACACAGAGGCGCGGAGACACAGAGCGTTTAGAAAGGGGTTAGTTGGGTTGTGGCAACAGGCATCTAAGGTCGGCCTGTGCTTTTCAACCCGACCTGGGGTTTGTCGGCTTACGGCAAAAGGCGCCTAACGCCGACCTACATGGTTCATTGTAAGGTTTATGTTTTTCAACCTGGCAATCAGCTTATCTTAATATTAAATTGTGATGCAGAGACGCGAAGCACACAAAGCAAAGCAGGGTTTTTAAAGGTGTCAGCACAGGCGCAGCCAGGTTCGGGCTTTTCAAATAAATCCGCCAGCAAGATAAATACCACTGCAAAAGTGCATCCACAGGGCGATACGTTTATAATGCGCCCTCAAAATTCTCACACCTCGGAAGCACTTAATGGCATACGATGTATCAACTTTTCAGGGGCTGATCCTGGCATTGCAGGATTACTGGGCAAAACAGGGCTGCGGCATATTGCAGCCGCTGGATATGGAAGTGGGCGCTGGCACTTTTCATCCGGCCACTTTTTTAAGAGCCATTGGCCCGGAGCCATGGCGTGCCGCCTATGTGCAGCCCTGCCGCCGTCCCACCGATGGCCGCTATGGTGAAAACCCTAATCGCCTGCAGCATTATTACCAGTTTCAGGTGCTGCTAAAACCCTCCCCCGATAATATTCAGGAGCTGTATTTAGGCTCGCTGGAAGCGGTGGGTTTTGATCCCCTGGTGCATGACATTCGTTTTGTGGAAGATAACTGGGAGTCCCCCACACTGGGCGCCTGGGGGCTGGGCTGGGAAGTCTGGCTAAATGGTATGGAAGTCACCCAGTTTACCTATTTCCAGCAGGTGGGCGGCCTGGAGTGCAAGCCGGTGAGTGGCGAGATTACCTATGGTCTGGAGCGTCTGGCCATGTATTTGCAGAATGTACAGTCGGTGTTTGATCTGGTGTGGACACGCGGCCCTCAGGGCGTTGTGACCTATGGGGATGTGTTCCATCAAAACGAGGTGGAAATGTCCCATTACAACTTTGAGCAGGCGGATACCCAATCCCTGTTTCACTGGTTTGAAACCTGCGAAAAAGAAAGCGGCAAGCTGATTGAAGCCGGGCTGGCGCTACCCGCCTATGAGCAGGTGCTAAAGGCCTCCCACACCTTTAACCTGCTGGATGCCCGCCATGCCATTTCCGTTACCGAACGGCAGGGCTATATTCTGCGCATCCGCACCCTGTCACGGGCTGTGGCGCAGGCCTATTATGATGCCCGCGAGGCGCTGGGCTTCCCCATTTGCAAGCAGACGGGAGGTGCAGCATGAGCGCGGATCTGTTAATTGAAATCGGCACCGAAGAACTGCCACCCAAGGCGCTGGCCAAATTGAGTGATGCCTTTGCACAGGGCATAGGCGATGGTCTGAAAACCGCCAATGTGGATTTTGCTGCTATTGAAGCCCACGCAGCTCCCCGTCGTCTGGCGGTGATTGTAAAAGATGTAAGCGAAGCCCAGCCGGATCGGGAAGTGGAAAAGCGCGGCCCGGCGGTGCAGGCGGCCTTTGATGCAGAGGGCAATCCCAGCAAGGCGGCTCAGGGCTTTGCCCGTGGCTGTGGCGTGGATGTGGCGGATCTGGATCGCATGAAAACCGACAAGGGCGAATGGCTGCTGTTCCGTTTACAGGAAAAAGGCCGCCCCACGGTTGAGCTGATTCCCGAAATCGTTGAACAGTCTCTGGCTAAACTTCCCATCCCCAAGCGTATGCGCTGGGGAGATAGTGATGTGGAATTTGTGCGCCCGGTACACTGGGTGGTGTTGTTATTCGGCAAGCAGCTGATCGAGGCGGAAATTCTGGGAGTGGCCGCCGGCAGACACACCTATGGACACAGGTTCCATCATCCCCAGGCCATTGAGCTGACATCGGCAGATGATTATGTGAGCCGTCTGCAAACCGCTTATGTGATGGTGGATATGCAGCAGCGCCGTGACGCCATTTTGGAGCAGACCCGCCAGCAGGCCGAGGCTCTGGGGGGTGAAGCCATTATTGACGGGAATTTGTTACAGGAAGTCACCGCACTGGTGGAATGGCCGGTGGCGGTGGCCGGCAGCTTTGATACGCATTTTCTGGAAGTGCCCAAGGAATCCCTGATTTCATCCATGCAGGATCACCAGAAATACTTCCCGGTAAAAGACAGCAGGGGCAATCTGCTGGCCAGCTTTATTACCATCAGTAATATCGAAAGTAAGGATGTGTCTCAGGTGATTGCCGGCAATGAGCGGGTGATTCGCCCCCGATTATCCGATGCGGCCTTTTTCTGGGAGCAGGATTGCAAACAGCCGCTGGAATCCCGTATGGCTTCACTGGACAAGGTCGTCTTCCAGAACAAGCTGGGCAGTCTGGGCGATAAATCCCGCCGCATTGCACAGGTGGCGGAAAAAATCGCCGCCTCTTTAGGTGCCAGTACTGAGCACGCCAAACGGGCGGCGCTGCTGTCCAAATGCGATCTGATGACAGATATGGTGTATGAGTTCACCGACCTGCAGGGCATTATGGGACGCTATTATGCCCTCCATGACGGGGAGCCACAGGAAGTGGCCGATGCTCTGGATGAACAATATATGCCCCGTTTTGCCGGGGATCAGCTGCCCGCCGGTGTGACCGGGCAGATTCTGGCCATTGCCGACAAGCTGGACACATTACTGGGTATTTTTGCCATTGGCCAGAAGCCGACCGGCGAAAAAGACCCCTTCGCCCTGCGCCGCGCCGCCCTTGGGGTGCTGCGTATTTTGATTGAATGCAAGCTGGATCTGGATTTGCGCGATCTGCTGGGCTACTGCGCCGAGGCACTGGGGGATGTTGCGGATGCCGGCGCCGCCATTGATGATGTGATTCACTTTATGCTGGAACGCCTGCGGGTTTACTACACATCCCAGAACATCAGTGTGGATGTATATGAAGCTGTGGTCGCCCTCAAGCCCACGCGCCCGCTGGATTTTGATCAGCGGATTCATGCGGTAAACAGTTTCCGTGAGCTGCCGGAAGCGGAAAGTCTGGCCGCGGCCAATAAACGTATCCGCAATATTCTGAAAAAAGTGGCAGGGGAGCCTGGCATGCAAATCAATACCGAGCTGTTACAGGAATCGGCGGAAGTGGATCTACATAAAAGCCTGCAATTTCTTTCGGCGCTGGTCACTCCTTTGTTTGAGCAGGGGGATTACCAAACCGCCCTGCAAAAACTGGCCACATTACAAAGTACAGTCGATGCATTTTTTGATCAGGTAATGGTGATGGCCGATGACGAGGCGCTGAAAAATAATCGTCTGGCGTTGCTAAACCAGCTCAGTAATCTGTTTTTGCAGGTTGCAGACTTATCAAGGCTGCAATGAGCCGGCTGATTATTCTGGATCGGGATGGGGTGATCAATCAGGATTCGGATCACTTTATTAAAAGCGAAGATGAATGGCAGCCCATTGCCGGCAGTCTGGAGGCCATGGGGCGTCTGAGCCAGGCCGGTTATACCCTGGTGGTGGCCACCAATCAGTCGGGCATTGCCCGGGGGTTGTTTGATCTGGAAAGCCTGCACGCCATGCATCAAAAAATGGCCCGGCTGCTGGATCAATACGGGGGTCATGTGGACGGAGTTTTTTTCTGCCCCCACGGCCCTAAAGATAACTGTGAATGCCGCAAGCCTAAAAGCGGCCTGTTCGATGACATAGCCAGACGCTATCAAACCAGCCTGCAGGATGTGATTGCCGTGGGGGATTCCTTAAGAGATTTGCAGGCTGCCACAGCCGCCGGTGCAAGGCCGGTGCTGGTGAAAACCGGCAAGGGTGAGCGGGTGCTGGCGGAAGGCCTGCCTGATGAACTCAAACAAACCCCGGTGTTTGCGGATCTGGCGGCGGTAAGCCGCGCCATTCTGGAGAAAACTTTGTGAAAGATGTGGGTGTATTAACAAAGGCCTGGCTGGCACTACGTTCAGCGGTTTACTGGTTACTGTCGATTATGGTGTTGATACTGGTGGTGATCGGTATTTATCTGGCCTTCCCCTTTTCCATTTCCACCCGTTATAAAGTTGGCTCTTTGTGGGCCAAATTTAATGTGTGGTTATTAAAAGTGATTTGCGGCCTGGGCTACAGGGTCACGGGCGCAGAAAATATTCCCGATAGCAGTGTGATTATTTTAAGCAACCATCAATCCACCTGGGAGACCTATGCCCTGCAGGCCATCTTTCCCGAGCAGACATGGGTGCTGAAAAAAGAACTGATGAAAGTACCATTGTTCGGCTGGGGCATTGCCATGGTGAAACCGATTGCCATCGATCGCAAGGCAGGCCGTAAAGCGGTGGAGCAATTAGTCGAGCAGGGTAAGCGTAAACTGGATGAGGGCCGCTGTGTGGTGATTTTCCCGGAAGGTACGCGGGTGCCGCCGGGGGAGAAAAAACGTTACAAGTTAGGTGGTGCAATCTTGGCCAGCCATGTGAAGCAACCGATTATTCCGGTGGCCCATAACGCAGGAAGATTCTGGCCAAGACACGGCTTTATAAAATGGCCGGGGGAAATTCAGGTGCATATTGGTAAACCGATTTATGGCTATGGGCGGGAGCCAGCGGAAATTATTAAAGAAGTGCAGAGCTGGATTGAATCAGAATATCAAAAAATGGATGGGGATAAATAAAAGCAGGGTGGATCAAGCGCAGTGGATCCACCTGAGTATCCTGTAGGTCGGCTTGTGCTTTCCAGACCGACGAGTTTATGTTGGGCTAAAAAGTGTAACCCGACCTGTCTAATGGTAAAAACGAAAGTTGACACAGAGGCACAGAGCCACAGAGGTACTGGAAATGGTGGTTAAAAGAAATTCAGAATACTCTGCGCCTCTGTGGCT
>JALTRC010000115.1 GCA_026998145.1 Gammaproteobacteria bacterium | reverse complement strand
TGCTCCTGCGGAGCCATTAGATTGACAACCTGCATCATATTTTCATAGGTGGCCCGTGTCTGCGTGCTATTGTCGGCGGTTTGTTCTGCAACAGACTGTAATCGCTGAATATTTTTGCTGGATGAGGCGCGGCTGCTATTGAGTGAGCTAACGGTTAAATCCACACTCCTGGACATACTGTCAATGAGTTCAGAAATTTCATCGGTAGCCGTATTGGTTCGTGTGGCAAGGCTGCGCACTTCATCGGCAACAACCGCAAAGCCCCGCCCCTGTTCACCGGCGCGAGCCGCTTCAATGGCTGCGTTCAGGGCCAGCAGGTTTGTTTGTTCGGAAATATCACGAATCGTATTAGTGATCATAGTGATACGGCCGGCTGCATCTGCCAGTTCCTGAGTGATCTGTGCGGTGTTGTCCATTTCATTTTGAAAGTGGCTGAACTCGGTTACCACATCGGTAATTTCCTGAGCTGCAATATCTGTGGCATTGGCCGTGCTTTTTACATTTTCAGCAGTTGTTTCCAGCTGCCCAACCGCATTCAGAGTGGCCTGTTGAACAACATCGGACTGTTGCTGTATCTGGCCAACGTTCTGGCTGAAAATATTTGAGGTGTTGTGAATGATATTGGCAGACTGGGAAACGTCTTTTGATTTTTGCGCCAGCATATTTGAGTGGCGGAGAATCTGGCTGATCGTTTCCCGTAAAGATGAAAGGGTTCGCTGGATGGCGCTGACTGTGCGGGCAATTTCATCCTTGCCCTGGACTTCAATCTGTAAATCCAGGTGTCCATCTGCCAGTGATGTCATGGTGTTTTCAATCATCGATAAAGGTTTGCTGAGCAGGTGGGCTGCATACAGGCTAATGATAGCGCCCAGTATGATGCCGATTAATACAAAGCTGCCAATGACCAGAATACTTTGTTCGCCTTCGACTTTAGTCTGCTCAATCATATTGAGCAGACTTTGCCGCTCCTGCTCAACCAGCTGAGTCGATAATGCCTCGATTTCTTTTAACTGGGGCTGTATCTGCTGCACAATCGCCAGCCCTTCGGCATCCTGATTCTTCTTGCCGGCGCGAATAATTTTTAAGCGGCTAACCCGTATGTCCTGTAACAAACGGGTCAGTTTCTGTACCTTTGGATTGTCGGGTAATTGCTGTTGCAGTGTCTGAATGTTTTCATCCAGCCGGGAGGATGCACGAATGCTTTGAATGGCAGCCGGGCGAATATTAGCCGGGTCATCCGCAGCGAGCAGGGCGTTGATGGCCGAGGTCATTTCAACAATTGCCAGGCGCGCACTGGAAGCCGCATTGACCCGGGCCTGTGATGTACTGACTTTATTGTGTACATCAATATTCTGTTTATGAATCACCCAGGCACCGCCTGCGGCAACCGCAATCATGCCTAAAATAAAAATGCCTGAGAGTAAAAAGATTTTTGCCCGAATGGAGATGAGATTAAGTAAGCTGGCCATATTGATATGCTTTTAAATCCGTATATTGCATTGATGAATAATCTTAGTTCAAATTTTGAATATTGCGCTTTTGGGTTAAGATATTTTGAGATTATCGATAAAGGAAGTGAGCAGTGCCTATAAATGCCTTGCAGAAAAAACTGCCGCCAGAGCTATACGATAAAGTGGCTGCTGACTGGCGCTCCTGGCAACAGGCCTGTGCACAGCAGGGGGTGCCTGAGCAGATAAATCTGGATCTGGCTGAACTGGGCTATGTGTGGGCATGCAGTGATTTTGTTGCCCAGTATTGTTATCGGCAGCCTGAAGCCTGGCTGGATTTGCTGCATTCCGGCTGGCTGGATAAGCCCCAGACAGTGGCTGACTTACAGCAGCAACTTGCGCCTTTATTATCATCTCCTCCGCTAAATGATGCCCGGCTAATGACAGCACTGCGGCGTTTTCGCCAGCAGCAGATGGTGCGCATTGCCTGGCGTGATTTAACCGGCCGGGCGCAGACCGCTGAAACTCTGCGGGATTTAACGAATCTGGCCGAGGTCATAGTAGATCTCACCCTGGAATGCCTGTATCAGGATCAGCTGGCTCTACAGGGTCAGCCCTGTGATGCCCGGGGCAGACCCCAGCGTATGATCGTACTGGGTATGGGCAAGCTGGGTGGTTTTGAGCTGAACTACTCCTCCGATATCGACCTGATTTTTGCCTATGGGGAAGAAGGCCAGGTGGAAGGCAAAAGCAATCTGACCAGCAGCCAGTTTTTTACCCGTCTGGGTCAGCGGCTGATTAAGGTGCTCAATGATCTGACCGCCGATGGTTTTGTGTTCCGGGTGGATATGCGCCTGCGACCCTTTGGGGACAGCGGGCCGCTGGTGATGAGTTTTGATGGCATGGAGCAGTATTACCAGAGCCAGGGGCGTGACTGGGAACGCTATGCCATGATTAAGGCGCGGGTGATTGGTGGCGATCGTGAAAAAGGTGCGCAGCTGCTGGCTATGCTCAGGCCGTTTGTGTATCGCCGTTATCTGGATTTTGGCGCTTTTGAATCGATTCGGGAAATGAAGGCCATGATCGACGGGCAGATTCGCCGCAAGGGTAATGAGCAGAATATCAAGCTGGGGCCGGGGGGGATTCGGGAAATTGAGTTTATTGGTCAGACATTGCAGCTGATTCGTGGCGGCGCCGACAAGGCATTGCAGACACGCAGCATTTTAAAAGTGCTCAGGCGTCTGGCGGATAGAAACTATTTAAGTCAGCAGGCGGCGGCTGAACTGGCAGAGGATTATGATTTTTTACGGCGGCTGGAAAATCGTCTGCAAATGTATCGTGATGAACAGACTCATGTATTGCCGGAGGATCCCCTCAGGCAGCAATCCCTGGCACTGGCCATGCATTGCGATAGCTGGGATACATTGATGAGCCAGGTGTTGTTTCATCGGCAGCGGGTGCAGGGGCATTTTAATCATATTCTGGCGGCCAATGATCCTCAGCATAAAGCGGCTGAGGCGCCAGCTTTGTCGCAGATGTCTGAAGAGGATTTATTGCAGTATATTGAGGATCATGAGCTGGGACTGCCTGCGGCCGTGGCCACCCGGCTGGCACAGTTTTTACAGCTGGCAGCATTGAAAAAACTTTCCACCACCGAGCGTCAACGGCTGGACAAATTGTTGCCCATGCTGCTGAATATTTTGCAGACATTGTCCATGCCGGTGGAGGCACTGGAACGGATTTTAAATTTATTGCAGGCCATTGTGCGGCGTAGTGTTTATCTTTCCCTGCTGATCGAGTATCCACAGGCTCTGCGACAACTGGTGCGTCTGTGTGCGGCCAGCCCCTGGATTGCCAGCCTGCTGAGCCGTTACCCGGTTTTACTGGACCAGTTACTGGACCCCCGTGAATTTTATGCGCTACCAGGCGAGGCGCAGATGGCACAGGAGCTGGCCGCTTTAATTGCTCGCTGTGGCGATGATGAGGAGCGCAAAATTGAAGTGTTGCGCCAGTTCAAACAGGCCAATATTTTAAAAGTGGCGGCGCTGGATGTGTCTGGATTATTGCCGGTATTTGATGTCAGCGCCCAGCTCAGCCGTATTGCCCAGGTGTTGTTGCAGCAAAGTTATGACATGGCCTGGCAGCATATGTGCGGCCGTCACGGCTATCCGGCTTATGAGCAGGATGGTAAAACCCACAGGGCAGGGCTTGCCATTATTGCCTATGGAAAAATGGGCGGTCAGGAGCTGGGCTATGGCTCGGATCTGGATATTGTTTTTTTACATGATTCACAGGGGCGGCATCAGCAAACCATCACCGAAAAACATGAACAGCGTGCGCTGGATAATTCGGTGTTTTTTGCCCGTCTGGCCCAGCGTATTATCCATATTATCAGTGTGCAAACCGCCAATGGCCGTTTGTATGAAGTGGATATGCGGTTACGCCCGGACGGGGCGGCGGGGATGCTGGTGAGCAGTTTGAAGGCCTATGAAATTTATCAGCAGGAAAAAGCCTGGACCTGGGAGCATCAGGCATTAATTCGTGCAAGAATGGTGCTGGGAAGCCCACATATTGGCGAGGAATTTGATAGAATCCGGCGTTCGGCATTATTACAGCATCGGGATGATAAAAAGCTCAGGCAGGATGTGGTTGAAATGCGCCAGAAAATGCGTGAGGCGCTGGGCAGTAAAAAGCCGGGGCATTTTCACCTCAAGCAGGATGCGGGAGGGATGGTCGATATTGAATTTCTGGTGCAGTATTGTGTACTGAAATCGGCGGCGGACTATCCACAATTACTGCAATATACGTCCACCCGGCAGCTATTGCAGGCACTGGGTGATGCCGCATGTTTGACAGCTGAGCAAATTCAGCGGCTGACCGATATATATTGCGAATACCGGGCATGCAGTCATCAGCGCGCCCTGCAGGAACAAACAATGTTGCTGGATGAACAGATGTTTATATCGCAACGTAATGAAGTAAAACAAATTTGGCAAAATTTGCTGCCTGACTAAAGCGGCAAAGAGTATGAGGAGAGTTGTATGCAAACCATGGCTGACCGCGATGGTGTAATCTGGTTTGACGGGGAGCTGGTTCCCTGGAGAGAAGCCAAGGTACATGTTTTAACCCACACCCTGCATTATGGCATGGGGGTATTTGAAGGTGTGCGCGCCTATAAAGCTGAGCAGGGCACGGCTATATTCCGTTTAAAAGAGCATACCAACCGCCTGTTTGATTCTGCCCATATTATGCGTATGGATATGCCCTTTGATAAAGATACCATCAATGAGGCCCAGCGCACGGTAGTCCGTGAAAATAATTTAGAATCCGCCTATCTGCGCCCCATGTGTTTTTATGGCTCCGAAGGCATGGGTCTGCGCGCGGATAATTTAAAAACTCATGTGATGGTAGCGGCCTGGGAATGGGGCGCATATCTGGGTGAGGACAATATGAAAAACGGTATTCGTATCCGCACCTCATCCTTTACCCGCCACCATGTGAATATCAGCATGTGCAAGGCCAAGGCCAACGGTCATTACATCAACTCCATGCTGGCCCTGCAGGAAGCCATCACCGATGGTTATGACGAAGCCCTGCTGCTGGATAATGAAGGCTATGTGGCAGAAGGCAGTGGCGAGAATATCTTTATTGTAAAAGACGGCGTTATTTATACGCCGGATTTAACCTCGGCCTTAAACGGCATTACCCGTAATACCATCTTTACCCTGTGTAAGGAGCTGGGCATAGAAGTCAGAGAAAAGCGTATTACAAGGGATGAAGTGTATATTGCCGATGAAGCTTTCTTTACCGGCACAGCGGCTGAAGTGACGCCGATTCGTGAACTGGATAATCGCAGTATCGGTGCCGGCAGTCGCGGCCCGATTACGGAAAAATTACAGACCCTGTATTTTGATGTGGTTCATGGCCG
>JALTRC010000114.1 GCA_026998145.1 Gammaproteobacteria bacterium | reverse complement strand
GCAAACCCAGCAGAAGCTGGCGCTGCTGGAAAAAGAATTCGGCCTGAGCATCAGCAATATCAAGGAAATCAATCGCCGCATGTCCATTGGCGAAGCCAAGGCCCGCCGCGCCAAGAAAGAAATGGTGGAGGCCAACCTGCGTCTGGTTATCTCCATTGCCAAAAAGTACACCAATCGTGGCCTGCTGTTCCTGGACCTGATTCAGGAAGGCAATATCGGCCTGATGAAAGCGGTGGATAAATTCGAATACCGCCGTGGCTACAAGTTCTCCACCTATGCCACCTGGTGGATTCGTCAGGCCATTACCCGCTCCATTGCGGATCAGGCTCGCACCATCCGTATTCCGGTGCACATGATTGAAACCATCAACAAGCTGAACCGTATTTTCCGCCAGATGCTACAGGAAATGGGCCGCGAACCCACACCGGAAGAGCTGGCTGAAAAAATGGAAATGCCGGAAGACAAGGTTCGCAAGGTACTGAAAATCGCCAAGGAACCCATTTCCATGGAAACACCTATTGGCGATGACGAAGATTCACATCTGGGTGACTTTATTGAGGACGTTAATATTCTCTCACCTATCGAGTCTGCCACTGGCGAATCCTTACGGGAATCCACCCGGGATATTCTTTCAACCTTAACACCGAGAGAAGCCAAGGTACTGCGCATGCGCTTCGGTATCGATATGAATACCGACCATACGCTGGAAGAAGTGGGCAAGCAGTTTGATGTCACCCGTGAGCGGATTCGTCAGATCGAAGCCAAGGCATTGCGCAAACTGCGCCACCCTTCACGGGCGGAACACCTGCGCAGCTTTATTGGCGAAGACAGCGAAACCCCATAAAAAGCTTGTTGTTCAACAGCCGATGCATATAATGTGCAGCGGTTTTGTTTTGCCTTTCATTCAGGCAGTTTTCAGGTTACCACCCTTACCTGATACGACAAAAATAAGGGCCTGTAGCGGGGTGCGGTAGCACAGGGTTAGTCGCCCGACTCAGGCAGTTTTCAGGTTACCACCCTTACCTGATACGACAAAAAATAAGGGCCTGTAGCGGGGTGCGATAGCACAGGGTTAGTCGCCCGACTCAGGCAGCTTTCAGGTTACCACCCTTACCTGATACGACAAAAAATAAGGGCCTGTAGCGGGGTGCGATAGCACAGGGTTAGTAGCCCGACTCAGGCAGCTTTCAGGTCATTCCCTTACCTGATATGACAAAATAAGGGCCTGTAGCTCAGTTGGTTAGAGCGCTCGACTCATAATCGATCGGTCGAAGGTTCGAGTCCTTCCAGGCCCACCATTTTCCAGTTAATTTTCACAAAAATCTTTTGCATGCAGAATGTACTATATATATTCTGTTTTCATTTAAAGTTATCCCTTCCTTAAATTATGAAAAAGCTTCTCCCCCCGATTGTTTTTCTCAGCCTGTTTCATACACCTATAGCCCTGGCAGACCATGACTCAAAGCTCGATCACCTGATCTCTCTGAGCCTGGAAGATCTGGTTAAACTGGAAACCACCATTGCCACCGCATCCAAACATACCACCACCCAGGCACCCGCTGTTGTCACCCTGATTACTGCCGATGACATTAAAGCCACCGGCGCTACCAATCTGGTGGATGTGCTGGAAGGGGTTCCCGGCATGCATATTCGTACCAGCCAGTTTGGTTATCGCCCACTGGTGGAGTTTCGCGGCGCACGGGCCACGCAAACCCTGCTGATGATCAACGGCGCCAGCATGAAAGACCTGATGTGGGGTTTTGGTATTTTCTGGAAGGGGCTGCCCGCCAGCATGATAGAGCGGGTAGAAATTATCCGTGGCCCCGGCTCTGCACTGTTTGGGGCAGATGCGGCCGCAGGGGTTATTAATATCATTACCAAAACAGCCGGCACCATCAAACAGTCAGAAGCGGGTATTCGCCTCGGCAGCTTTAATACGCAAACCGCCTGGGTGCAGCACGGGGACAAATGGGCGGGTTTCGATATAGGCCTGACCGCCGAGCTATCGCGCACCGATGGCCACAAGCCGCTAATTAAAGCCGATGCCCAGACCGCTCAGGATCAGGCTTTTTCCACCAATGTTTCACTGGCACCCGGCAGGGCACAATATGGCTGGCGCAATGAAGACATTCGTTTTTCCATTGCCAAAAACAACTGGCGGTTACTGTCCGATTACATGCGCCGCAGCGACCTGGGCATTGGCCTGACGGGCGCCGGCGTACTGGATGACGTAACCCGGGGCAGTGATAGCCGCTATAATCTGGGGCTGTTTTATCACAATGACAATATCAGTAAAGACTGGGATATGGATGCGGAATTACGCTATCAGCATCTTAATTACAGCTCCGGCCAGGGGTTTCAGGAACGCCCGCCGGGCTACACAGATGCCAGCGGCCTGTATCCCCAGGGCCAGATCAATCACATGAAATCAGCAGAGCGACAAATATCATTTGAAACCAGCGGCCTTTACACAGGTATCGAGGATCACAGCCTGCGCATGGGCATCGGCTTTAGCTGGCAGGATTTATATTATGTTGCGCAAAGGGTTAACAGTGGCACAGGCCCTGATGGCAACCCCCTGCCTGCTGGCGGCCCGATTGTCGATCTGTCGGATACCGGCTTTGCCTTTGCACCGGAAAAAATGCGTCGCATCCACTATGTATTTGCGCAGGATATATGGAAACTTGCCGACAACTGGGAGCTAACCGCCGGCGTACGCCATGATCGCTACTCGGATTTTGGCAGCACATTAAATCCTCGCCTGGCACTGGTCTGGCAGACCACTTCACAGCTCACCTCTAAATTAATGTACGGCCGGGCTTTTCGTGATCCTTCCTATCAGGAATTATTTGCCATTACCTCACGCTCACTACCCAACCCGAACCTCGACCCTGAACGTTCCAGCACGCTGGATCTGTCCTTTTCCTATGCAGCCAGCAATACCTTGCAACTTAATATGAATTTATATTCATTCCGCCAAACCGATATTATCCGCGCCATTGATGTGGGGCTAGCCAAAAATCAGTTTCAGAATAGCGGCGATCACAATATTAATGGCATTGAACTGGAAGCCCGCTGGCAGGCATCTGATGATCTTAACCTGTCAGCCAACTATACCCGCCGCAGCCAGGATAATGATTTCCGCATTTTTCAGGAGCCGGATCAGGATGCCTATATTCGGGCCGACTGGGGCTTTCAGGCGGGCTGGAACTGGGATTTACAGGCCAACTGGATAGGTAAACGACCTCGCCCGAGCAGCGACAGCCGCTCCCCGGTTGATGCTTATTTGCTGGCGGATACCACCCTTCGCTACGCTGGCTCCAAACGCTGGGAACTTGCTGCCTCCATACGCAATCTGTTTGATACGGATGCCAGAGAATACACCGGGCGCTCAATTCCGAATGATTTACCACTGCCGGGGCGCAATTACTATGTGGAAATGAGGTATAAATTTTAGATGAGGAACAGGAACAGGGATGAAAGGACATTCAATGCCAGTTACATCACTTACAATAATTTATTGCAGGATCTAAATTGATCCGCTACTTAACAAAATGGCTGAGCGGCTTAGCACTGTGCCTGATGTACAGTGCGGCACTCTATGGGGGCACAAAAGAGCAGTCCGAAGATGAGCGTTTACTGAAAGCAGCCTATATTTATAATTTTGCCAAATTCACCCGCTGGCCAGAAAGTGTTTTTAAACACAGGGACTCACCACTGCATCTGTGCACCATTGGCCAGAACAGCCTGAGTACAGATTTGCAGCATCTGGAAGGTAAAAAAATCAAGGGCCACATGCTAACCGTAACGGCCATAAAAAAAGCCAGAGAGGCTAAAGATTGTCAGGCACTTTATATTGCCACCAATAACAGCCTGAACTACCGGCACATTCTTGCCACTATCAAAAACTGGCCCATATTAACCATTAGCGAAGCTTCCTACTTTGCACGCAATGGGGGTGTTATTCAGTTCTATCGAAAAAAAGGCAAAACACACCTGATTATCAATTTAAACGCCGCCCACAAAGCCAGGCTTGAAATCAGCTCACGCCTGCTGATACTGGCTGAAATTATTGGTGGTAAAAATTCATGATTATGCATAACGCCTCCATCAAACAGAAACTACAGGCTATTATTTTATTTACCGCAGCAGCCGTATTACTGCTGAGTCTGTCATTATTTATGATGCTGGAAATTGCATCATCACGTAATGAAACCGAAATGCGCTTACAGTCACTGGCCACTGTGCTTGGCGCCAATAATCGTGCGGCTATTACATTTGGTGACAGCAAAACAGCCGAGGAAATTTTATCGACATTGTCATCTCTGGATGATGTACTGGGTGCAGGCATTCTGGTAAAAGGCAAACGGCTGGCGGAATATCGCAAGGATAATCTCACCGCTGACTCAGCCGACCACAATAATGCCTTACTATCCGACCAGATCCGTGTTGAAAAAGCCATTGTTTTTGATGGTGAAACCATTGGCCGTATTTATATTATTGGCGATCTGAGTCAGGCCCATGCGGTATTAATTCAACAGGCCTATATGGGGCTGGGGATTTTTATTGTCTCCATGCTGCTGGCTCTGGCACTTTCCAATCGTCTGCAACGGGTTATTTCTACGCCGGTGCGCCGCCTGCTCGATACCATGGAAATTGTGGCAGAAAAAAGGGATTTCAGTTGCCGTGCCGAACGCTACAGTAACGACGAACTGGGCACCCTGGTTGATGGTTTCAACAGCATGCTTAACCAGATACAGAACTACGATCAAAAACTCACTGCTTACAGCCAGAATCTGGAAAAGCTGGTAATAGAGCGCACCCATGAACTGGAATCCGCCAAGGAACAGGCGGAAGCGGCCAATCAGGCAAAAAGTGAGTTTATCGCCACCATGAGCCATGAAATTCGCACCCCCATGAATGGCGTGGTGGGCTTTACCAGCCTGCTGGAAAGAACGCCCTTAAATAATACCCAGCGGGATTATGTGCACAATATCAATACCTCTACCCATAGCCTGCTGACCATCGTTAATGACATTCTGGATTTCTCCAAAATAGAAGCTGGCCAGCTAACGCTAATGCCATCTGACTTTAGCCTGCAACGGGAAGTCGATGAAATTTACGCCATGTTTGCCCATCAGGCTGAAGACAAGGGTATCACCTTCAACACACATCTTGCCCACAACATTCCTTCTCTGTTACAGGGCGACCCGGTCAGGTTACGTCAGGTATTAATTAACCTGATTAGCAATGCCATCAAATTTACCCGCCACGGGGAAGTCAGCCTGCATATCACCAATGAATCACTGGACAGCGAGCAGGCAGAATTACGCATTGCCGTTCACGATACCGGTATCGGCATATCGGAAGAACAGCA
>JALTRC010000113.1 GCA_026998145.1 Gammaproteobacteria bacterium | reverse complement strand
CTGTTATTTCAGGCGGTTTTTCAGATGCACAATAACTTTACTTAAACCCAGCTTGAGATTTTTATCCGCCTGGGAAATCAGCGGCAATAATTTAATCATTGCAGAGGCCAGCTCATCATTGCTGACTTCTGGCGGCTCCTTGGCCACCTGTGTCAGCATGGCATCAATACTGACCTCTACCTGTTCCAGTGGTGGCTGTCGCGTAACCACTTCACCGGTTTCATAACGGATAATTTTATTACCCCCTTCATCAATCGCCTGCTTGAGAGCGGATTCGGCTTTTTCCAGCAAACAGTCAAGATCACATTCATCACCGGCCGTCAGCGTGGTTATGCCCGCACTAAAACTGATCTGAAAAACCTCCTGCCCCAGCTTCAGTTTTAAACGACTCACCCGCTGGCAAATACGGGTCACCACATGGGTTGCCCCAAGCAGATCGGAGCTGGGTAATAACAGGGCAAATTTGGCCACACCTAATCGCGCTGCGGTATCCTCCTTGCGCATGGCTTCACGAATAAAGGATGACACCTTGGCCAGTATCTGTTCGGCAATTGCCTTGCCATGTTTGACAAACAGCTCGGAGAAGTGGTCGATATCGAAACGCACCACGGTCATGGCAGTGCAATGACGCTGGGCATAGGCAATGGACTTTTCCGCCTGTTTCTGGAAAGCGGCTTCGGTGGACAGGCCGGTTAATTTATCGGTGACACTGACTTTTTCCAGTGCACGGACTTCTTCACGATAATTGATATAGGCGGCGGCGCGGGATCTTAGGCTGATGGAATCAAAGGGTTTGGAGATAAAGTCGGTTGCCCCCATCTCCAGCACTTCTTCACGGGCACCTTCAGAGGCTTCGGCGCCGGTAATAATAATCACCGGCAAATTGGCTATTTCACGATCTTCCGAGCCACGGATTTTTTCCAGCAGGCCATAGCCATCCAGATTGGGCATACCCAGGTCGGTAAAGACAACCGAAATATTTTTATTGTGTTGCAGAATTTCCCAGGCGTCCTCTCCATCAACCGCTTCTTCTACATCAAAATCCTTATCCAGAATTTTGCTGGCTGCTCGCCGGATTACTTTTGAATCATCAACAACTAAAACCTGTGATGGTGAAGACTGTTCAGCCACATTGACCCCTTTACGCCCTTTTGCTCAGTAAAGGGTAGCCGATTGCAGCATTATTGCAATCGGCTAAGGCAATGATTTTTAAGGATTCTGCTTATTTAGGGCCGCGAGAAGCGCGCTTACGCTCATTTTCTGTCAGCAGTTTCTTGCGGGTGCGAATATGATGGGGCGTGACTTCTACCAGCTCATCATCATCAATGAATTCCAGCGCCTGCTCCAGCGTCATGCGAATGGGCGGCGTCAGGGTTAAGGCTTCATCCGTGCCTGAGGCACGTACATTGGTCAGCTGCTTGCCCTTTAATGGGTTCACCACCAGATCATTATCACGGGCATGTATGCCCACCAGCATACCTTCGTATACGGTGTCACCATGGCCGATAAACATCTGACCCCGTTCCTGCAGGTTGAAGATCGAATAACCGGCCGCATCCCCTGCGCCATTGGAAATCAGTACACCCTTGCTGCGCTGGCCGATCTTGTCTTTAACCTGCGGGCCATAATGGGAAAAGTTATTGTAAATCAGGCCATTACCAGCTGTTGCCGTCAGAAACTCGGTGCGAAAACCAATCAGGCCGCGAGATGGAATCACATAATCCAGACGCACACGGCC
The DNA here is from genome assembly GCA_026998145.1 of Gammaproteobacteria bacterium. Lineage (GTDB taxonomy): Bacteria > Pseudomonadota > Gammaproteobacteria > SZUA-229 > SZUA-229 > JALTRC01. Next base: position 11,674 of record JALTRC010000113.1, on the reverse strand, counting down.
TTTACCATCCGGCACCATGTCTTTCAGCTCACCCTTGCGAATACCCAGTTTTTCCATCACTGTACCCTGAGACTCATCGGGGATGTCCACGGTCAGCTCTTCATAAGGCTCACACAGCTCACCATCGATTTCCTTGATAATCACTTCCGGGCGGCCCACACACAGCTCGAAACCTTCCCGGCGCATGGATTCAATTAATACGGACAGGTGCAGCTCACCCCGGCCGGATACACGAAATTTGTCCGGTGTTTCACCCGGCTCTACCCGCAGCGCCACATTATGAATCAGCTCCTGTTCCAGACGGTCGGAAATATTACGGGTGGTAACAAACTTGCCATCCTGACCCGCCAGCGGGCCGTTATTGACCTGGAAAGTCATGCTCAGGGTAGGCTCATCCACCGATAAAGGTGGCAGGGCTTCAACACTGGCAGGGTCACACAGGGTATCGGAGATATTCAGCTTATCAATTCCACTGAAACAGATAATGTCACCGGCGCTGGCTTCTTCCACTTCAACACGCTCCAGACCATGGAAACCCTGGATTTGCTGCATACGCAGATTGCCGCGCTCATTGCCTTCCCGGTCGATCAGCGTCAATGGCTGGCCTTTTTTGATCCTGCCCTGCTTGATGCGGCCAATACCGATAACGCCCACATAGCTGTTGTAATCCAGTGAACTCACCTGCATCTGGAAAGGCGCATCCGGGTCAACATCCGGTGCCGGCACATGCTCGATAATAGCATCCAGCAATGGCACCATATCCCCATCGCGGGCCGTATCATCCAGGCTGGCAAAACCGCCCAGACCCGAGGCATAAATAACCGGGAAGTCCAGCTGCTCATCGGTGGCGCCGAGACGGTCAAATAATTCAAAGGTCTGATCCAGCGCCCAGTCAACCCGCGCCGCCGGCTTGTCTACCTTGTTAATCACCACAATCGGCTTAAAACCCATATCAAACGCTTTTTGCGTTACAAAACGGGTTTGCGGCATGGGGCCTTCCTGAGCATCCACCAGCAGCAGCACCGAGTCCACCATGGATAGCACCCGCTCAACTTCACCACCAAAATCGGCGTGTCCCGGTGTATCGACGATATTGATGCGATAGTCATTCCATTTAATGGCGGTGTTTTTAGACAGAATCGTAATACCACGCTCTTTTTCCTGGTCATTGGAATCCATCACACAGGTTTCCAGCTCGCCACGACTTTCAATCGTACCGGACTGCTTTAAAAGCTCGTCAACAAGGGTGGTTTTGCCATGGTCAACATGGGCGATGATGGCGATATTACGTAATTTCATGGTTCTGGCCGGGGGTCAAATACAATAAGGGGCGCAGATTATACAGGACATTAGCCAATAATGATGCAGCATTTCGGCATTTCACCGGAAAAAGCCTGATGAGCAGCCCCCATCATCATTCCTGCTGATTAGACTATACTTGCCAACGGGCCGCCTGATTCTAAATAATGGACTAAAAATGCTGATACGACATCTCGTTACTTATGTAATCCTGCTTTTTCTGTACACCAGCGCCAGCTATGCTAATCACCCCGGCGATATTCCCTTCGTTGTTAGTGGCGTTGTTAGTGATAGCAGTGGCGGCAAAGATATTCGTCATTTTGTTGATTACCTGATGCAGAAAAGTGGTATCAATTTTAAAATTTACTACGCCAGCAATTACAGCAAACTATCCAGCATTATGCGACAGAAGCCGGTTTCCATCGGCTGGACCTGTGGCGCACCTTTTGTGGAAGATCATAAACAGGACAAACAACAACTCATTAGCGTGCCCCTGTTCCATAAAAAGCCCCTTTACCATAGTTTAATTATTACATCCGTTAAAAACAAAGAGCAGAAGCTGGCTGATTTCAAAGGCAAAATCTTTGCCTATTCAGATCCTCGCTCCAATTCCGGCTATATCGCACCTGCCGTATTATTAAAACAGCAGGGTATAGACATTAAAAAACATTTCAGCCTGATGATAAATACCGGCAACCATGAAAACAGTATTATTGCCCTCCTTAACGGGCTGGCTGATGTGGCTGCCATTGATGAATATATATGGACACAATACACAGAAAAATTTCCCGGCACGCTGAATAAACTACATGAGATCGAACGTAGCGGCCCCTTCCCTTTTACGCCTATTGTGGCGGGTAAAAACATCACCCCGGCCAGCCTTGAAAAAATCCGCAATATTCTTGTTAATATGAAACAGGATACACAGGGCCAGAAAATTCTAAAAAATCTGGGACTGGATGGTTTTGTCAATAAGCCCGTTAGTTTTTATCAACCTATCCAGCAAATGCTGGACAGCCTTAACGAGAAGACTCCCCAGGAATGATACGCAAATGGCTTGAAAAATCTTTTAGCCGTCAGGTTACGGCCATGCTTTTACTGGTTGGCATTGTCAGCAACTCAACTTATGCCATTTTTGATTTTTATCAGGAGCACCGTCATTATAAAAACTTTATGGAGCAACAGGCCACACAGCTAAGCAAAACCCTTGGCCAGACACTGGCCAATGATATGCATTATGAAAACTACTTCGCTTTATGGTCAAGCATTCGCAAGGTTTATCTGGACAATCAGGCATCCAACAAAGACTTCGATTTAATTATTATTAACGAGATCGCCGTTATAAATAAAGAGGGTCGAGTACTGGCCCATACACAGGCAGAAACACACAAGCCCGGCTCCGTTTATTCCAACCCCCTGTTAAACGACATCAGCATTACCGACAGACCTTTGGAAGTACTGTGGATGGAACAACATAATAAACTTTTTGTGTATTCGGCAATTAACTACAACAATTCAATCGTTGGATACATGATAATAAGCTACAGCACGCTGCCGTTAAAAGCACTTAGAAATCGCGCCCTGACAACCTACGCAATATCGCAGATTGCTATCTTGATTTTTATCATCCTTATTGCCGGCTATTTTGCCAGAAAAATATCTGCCCCTATTAACGATATTATTAATGCCCTGCCGAATATGGGCAGCGGCAACCTCGATATCAGCTCCCTTGACCACAGACACGATGAATTTAAAACCCTTGAAAAGGCCCTGCGACATGCTGACAAAAGCATATACGAAACGCACAATGAAATTATCGATCAGCAACAGAAACTTTCCGGGATACTGGATAACAGCGACGCCATTATTTTTATGAAAGACACTGAAGGAAAATACCTTCTGGTGAATCAACGCTACGAAAAAATATTTAGAACAGATCAGCAAGACGTCATTGGCAGGACCGATTTCGACCTTCACCCTGCAATATTTGCACAGGAATTTCTCAACCATGACCGATGCGCTATGGCTGTAAAAAGGCCTATACACTTTGAAGAAAGAATAGAATTAGATGACGGCATACACACTTATATTACCGTAAGATTTCCGATAAAAGACAGCAGCGGCCACATCTACGCAATTGCCGGTATTGCAACCGACATAACCGAGCGAAAGCAGATTGAAAAAGAACTCATACAGTATAAAACCCGACTGGAATCCATTGTGGAAACCCGCACCCAGGAACTTAACGAGTCCATCCAGGAACTGGAAGCCTTTAGTTATTCCGTGTCCCATGATTTACGCACACCTCTACGAAGCATAAACGGTTTTAGCCTGGCCCTGAAAGAAGATTACCAAGATGCGCTGGATGATACGGCCAATAATTATCTTGAGCGGATAATACGCGCCACTGACCGCATGGGCGATATTATTGACGACCTGCTTTTATTATCCAGAGTTAATCGCCATGAAATACAGACCCAGGCCATTAATCTGAGTTTGATAACAGAAAAAGTTTTCCAGCAGCTACAGAACCTGGATCCTGACCAGAAAATTGAAATCGACATTGAAAGCAATATTATGATCCAGGGTGATCCAAAACTGATTTACCTGGCCATGGAAAATCTGCTGGGAAATGCCTGGAAATACACAGCCAAAGCTGAACAACCTAAAATAACATTTGGCCAGACCAGCCAGAACGGCCACAGGGTTTACTTTGTAAAGGATAATGGCACTGGCTTTGATATGCAGTATGTAGACAAACTGTTTAAAGCCTTTCAGCGCCTGCATGGTTCCGAATATGAAGGCACTGGCATTGGGCTTGCAACAGTCCATCGAATAATCCATCGGCATAATGGCCGAATATGGGCCGAGTCAGAGGAAGGCCATGGGGCCACTTTCTATTTTACTTTAGGTGAGTAAAACAGATAGCCTTATTCCTCTTTAAACAGTTTTATGATTCTCACCCGGTCGCCGGGATAAATAAGATCCGGATTTTTAATTTTACTCAGCCGCGCCAATTCAGCGTACTTAAACGGGTTATGCACATATTTTTTGGCAATATGCCAAAGCGTATCCCCTTTCACAACAATATGAATAATAAGCTGCGGCTGTTTTTTCTGTTGCGCCAGCACAGGTTCGATATTTTTTGTTGCAACTTTCGCGACTTCCACTTCAACGGGTTCTGTAACTTTAACAGGCACAGATATTTCTGATGGCTGACTATCTACAGATTCCTTTTTAGCTGACAGAATATCTTTAACCGGCATATCCGCTTTAAGATCAATATCCTCGGCTTCTGCTTCAGCCACTGGCTCCGGTATTATCTCTGTTTGGGAATCACTCCCTTTAGTTAAGATAATGGTAATGCCCTGATTATCTTTTTCTATTTTTGCCTGATACTCAGCCTCATCATCCTCCGCTTTATACACATGATCGACTCCCGTTTCTGTTTGCAGTGACGAATTGTCAGCAGCTTCTTTATCTGGTAAAGGCACACTTTCAAACAGATTTTTATCAGGCTGCTCTACCAAAGTAGAATCAGCTGCCTTATTTTTATATACAGCCATTGCCTCGGGAGCATTATCAACTGGTTGATAAATAAAATAAGCACCTGCCAATAAAACGGCCAGCAACATCACCCCTGCGAACCATTCAAACCCATGGCTATTTTTTATTTTTTCTGGTGGTTTTTTCCTGGCTTCATAATGGGGAACAGTATCTTTTACAGACGATGAAAAAGCAGTCGGCTCTGATTTGAATGAATGACTGATATTATCAGCCTTTTTAATCTCTTCCCTGCTTGCTGCTTCAGCTGATTTAAGCGGCTCCCTTTCCCCCATAGCTGATATTTTTTCTGCTCTCCCTGTATTGATACTTTGTAGCGACGACTTTGCTGGCTGTTGTGTTTTTTTATTTTCAGCCTTCTCTGCAACATTAAACTGTTCGGCCGAATGACTCTGTTTTTCAGTATTATCCACAGATAATTGAGTGGCGCGAATGGCCGGTGATGAATTGAAGGGAGAGGGAGAGGACTTTGATTCTTTTGTTTCTTGAGTTTTATCCGCAATAGAACTTTCTGGCTCTTTAAGCACTTCTTTATGTTTTATCTTATCCTGAGATGTTTTTTCTGCATGGGAAGACGCCGGCTTCTCTTCGTGCAGTAGCTGCTGAATATGCTCGCGTAAATATCCACTTTCCTGAAAATGCGCCAGCTTTTCAAAATCCGCATACAGGTGGATTTTATCATTCATTAATAATGTGCGACTAAACAGCTGCTTTGGAATCAGGGCGCCAATCGGCTTCCAGCCCTGCTGGGGGAACTCCGTCACATCTAAAATCTCATCCACCCAGAAACCCGTACGCCCCGACTCCACTTCCACCACAATAATTTTACCCGGTCGCTGCCAGCGATCTTCAGCCAGTCCAAAACGCTGCCGCAAATCGACCACCTTAACCATGCCATTCACATAACGAAACACACCGGGCACACTACGAGATGTTCCCGGTGGATGGCTTAGTTTTGGCGGCATCATCACTGCCTCCACTGAGAAAGTAGGGGAGCAGCAATAAACCGGGCCAACTTTATAAATTAATAATGCATCCGCATCATGGATGGTTTTCATGGTTTCAGGGTTTTACTCCAGATATTTTTTCTGCCAGCTTTTATAAAGCTGCCAGGTATATTCGGTAAAGGCTTCCTTGTTTTCAAATTGCTCCGGTTCAATTGCATCGAATACATAATAATTTGCCGTGCTGTTCTGAGTCGTTAAAAAATCTATAATTTTATCGACTAGGGTTTGCGGATCCCGCCATTCAAAATCATCCTGCGCCTCATAATGGATAAAGACCGGCAAGATGGGTACACCGGTTTTAATTGAGGCATCAAAGGCCCCATAACGAAAAGATTCAAATATACGCCGCCCCTTGCAGCCACCCTCTGGATACAGGGCTATATTTTTACCCGCCTTAATCTCATCCAGCATTTTCTGTGCAGCCTGCTTGCGTGACTCCCTGCTTTCCCGTTGTACATACAGAGTACCCGATGCGGCCGAAATACGTCCGACAATCCACCAGTGACGAACCTCGGCCTTGGCCAGCGAATGGGCATTAAAAAGCGCCGGAATGCCAATATCTTCAAAAGCTGAAGGATGGTTGGCAATCAATATATATTGCCGGGGTAGCGGATGCAGATTTTTCTGGTGCAGCTTAAGGTCAACATCCAGGGCACGCACAAAGGCCTTGCTCCAGAGGCGAAACAGGGCTGGATACCAGCTCTGTAAATATCGATGGGGCAACCATGAAAGCCCATACATCAGCACGGTGAATGCGATAAAATCCGTCCATAATGCCAGCAGCTTCAGGCTACGCGCCGTGTAATAGAACATTTTTCAATATCCCTGAATAAATTAAAACAAGTATAGGCCAATTCCCTGTATTCTCCTTTATCATAATCTGTTGTACCCTTTAGCAAACGATTCCTAAAGCCTTAATATGAAACACTTCCTGATACTTTTCATCTCATTGCTGTCAATGTTCCTCACTAGTTGCGCCACCCTTGATGGGCCGCCGGCGGATAATGATCCTTTTGAGTCTTATAATCGCAGCGTCTATCGTTTTAACGACAGCTTTGATCGCTACCTGCTCAAACCGGTTGCCCAGGGTTATGATGCCATCACCCCGGATTTTGCCCAGAAGGGCGTAGGCAATTTTTTTAGCAATCTGGATGACGTGCTGGTGATTGCCAATGATCTGCTGCAACTAAAATTTGTGCAAAGCCTTAAAGATACAGGGCGCTTTATTATTAACTCCACTCTGGGCCTGTTTGGATTAATCGACTGGGCCAGCGATATGGGGCTGGAAAAAAATCATGAGGATTTCGGCCAGACACTGGGCTACTGGGGAGTACCTGCCGGGCCTTATTTTGTATTGCCGTTTCTTGGCCCCAGCACGATTCGTGACACGGGCGGTCTGGCTGTAGACAGCAGCTATTTCGACCCGGTTTATAAGAATTTGCAAAAAGGTTTCCCACCCCCTTCCCACAAAAATTCACAGGCGGTTTGGGGAATGGTGACGCTGGATGCGGTGGATACCCGCGCCGGCCTGCTAAAAGCCGAAGCGGTGCTGGAAGAAGCAGCACTGGATAAATACAGTTTTATTCGGGAAGCTTATTTACAGAAGCGTAAGAGCCTGGTGTTTGACGGGAACCCGCCAGAAGACGATGGCGGCTTTAGCGAAGAAGATTTATTTTCTGAATAGTGCCTGACTAACCCCGGCTAATTATTTACGCTCACGTTGATAGGCATCATAATCCGGCTGTGATGTTTCTTCACACTGGGCCTGACCTTCCTGCTCAATACAACTGCGCTGCTGTAATACCTCATAGGTGCTTCGCTGGATATTTTCATTTCCACAGGCAGATAACAGACAGACTGTTAATACAACGAACCCGCCTCTTATTACTATCATGACTCACAACTCCCTTAACTGGGCATATTATCTTCAATAAACTTCTGATAATTTTCAGCGCTGATAATCTGCGTACCATCACAGTTAAACTGCATTCTCACCATGTCCTGCACGATACAGATGCTGATATTACGCAAATAAAAATCCGGCAATTCACGCATAATTTCCAGCGATGACAGAATGGTTTTAATTTCATCTTCTGTCATCGGCTCCCAGGAAGCATGACGCTTGTTAAAAATATTCAGCCAGTAGCCCGGCACCTTTTCAAACATCTTGCTATTACGCACACAGCTGTATACATCCCGCATTCCCTGAATTTTATCGACATAATCAATCTGCGGAAAATGCCGTTCAATATAGGCCTTGTCCGCCAGTTTTTCAGCCGCGTGTATTTCCTGACGCAGGGGATCAAAAATAGAATGGGTGCGAATTTCACCGGAATTAAAGCCGATAAAAACCCGGTAGGTGCTGCGGTTAAGCAGAATATCCTGCAGGCTGTTAATCAGCTCGGGCATGACTTTATCAACCGGGCTTTCGTAGCGTTTACGCTCCAGCGTGGTTTCCCTTAATGACGGGTCACCTTTGATACCAATCTGCACATTGCTGTCAGTTAAACCGGTTGCGCTAACGATACTTTCTCTTAGCACCAGCTCTTCCAGTTCGTTTTCACTTTCGCTTGTATCTTCTGTGCTCAATTTGCTTTCCACTTTAGACAGTTCAACAGAAATTGAGGCGCAGTTTATCACAGGCCTGTGACAAAAATTTGAAGCACCCTGGAAATTTTCTCAAGGGTTCAGAGTTTCCCTAATTTAGAAAACGATTGATATGACCATCAAATAAATACTGCCATTGTTTGAAATCACTTTTACTCGCATCACTTAAACGGATGCCCAGCTCAAAATGCCCATCCGCCTGCTCAAGGTCATCACACCACTGGGTAAGCCCCTGCAGAAAATATTTTTTTGCAGTGCTTTGTACCTGCACCCACAGCTCAACTTCACAACCCTGGGGTACACAATGCTGTACGGTGATTTTCAGGCCTGATTCGGAAACATCCAGGGTTTTGCAAAAATAGGTTTTACCCACCAGCTCGGGGGATTCACTGGCCGCCACAACCTGTACAAACAGTTTTTCATCACTCTGCAAACGAATATGCCGACGTCTTTCTGAATTATCCATACTCATCCATTCCAATATCACTGACTTCTTATTCGTAATATACTCGCACTCATCAATAAATGTAAATTTCCTGTCATCATTGAGTAAGTCGAATGAATTTTTGTAGCCACTGCGGCGCCAGCGTCAGCCTGAAAATACCGCCCGGCGACCATCTACCCCGCTATATCTGTAATGATTGCAACACCATTCATTACCGTAATCCCCGCAATATTGTTGGCTGCATTCCCGAATGGCAGGATAAAATCCTGCTCTGCCGCCGGGCTATCGAACCCCGCCATGGTTTATGGACCCTGCCAGCGGGATTTATGGAAAATGGCGAAACCTCCATGCAGGGCGGCATGCGAGAAACCCTGGAAGAAGCCAATGCTGAAATCCTCTCCCCATCACTTTTCTGCATGTTCAGTATTCCCCACATATCCCAGGTTTATATAATGTACCGGGGCCAGATGAAAGACGGTAAGGCCAGCCCCGGCATCGAAAGCCTGGAAGTGGCTTTATTTAGTGAGGCGGAGATTCCCTGGGATGAGATTGCCTTTCCGGTGATTACCCAAACCCTGCAACTTTATTTTGCCGATAAACACAGGGGGCAGTTTCAGATTCACAATGGCGAAATGATCAGGGATGATGCCGGCCACTTCCACACAAATCTTTATTAGCCCTTATGGGCAGTAGCAAGTTTTTTTCGCCTCAAGTATCCTTGAGCGAAAATTTTTCAACGAGGTAATCCTATGACACGGGAAGTAGATGTAGCCATTATCGGTGCCGGCAGTGCCGGCCTGTATGCCATGAGTCAGGTAAAACGCTTTACCGACAACTTTCTTCTAATCGACGGTGGCGAACTGGGCACCACCTGCGCCCGTGTTGGCTGTATGCCGTCCAAAGTACTGATTCAGATTGCCGATGATTTTCACCGCAAAGCCATTTTTGAGCGGGAAGGCATCGAAGGTGGCGACGAGCTGAGCCTTAATCAACAAGATGCAATGGAGCATGTACAGGATCTGCGCGATAGTTTTGTGGATCGTACCCTGGGCAACAGCACCGATCATCTGCCGCCGGAAAAGCTGCTGGAATCCTACGTCCACTTTATTGATGCCAATACCCTGCAAAGTGATGACGGGGAAACCATTAAGGCGAAAAAAATTATTATTGCCACCGGCTCCAGCCCCATTGTGCCCGACGAATGGAAAGCCTTTGGGGATAAGGTCATTACAACAAATGAGATTTTTGAGCTGGAGCAGCTACCCGAATCCATGGCGGTTATCGGTCTGGGCGTCATAGGCCTGGAACTGGGTCAGGCGCTGAATCGTCTGGGCGTAAAAGTCACTGGCATCGACCAGCAAAATCACATCGGTGGCATTCAGGATGATGCGGTTAATCAGGCGGCGATTGAAACCATTGGCCGGGAAATGCCTTTATGGCTCGGCCAGCCTGCACAGGTCAGCGAACTGGAAAACGGCAAACTGAAAGTCACTGCCGGCGAAAATTCCGTTGAAGTGGATGCGGTACTGGCCAGCATGGGCCGACAGGTGAATATTGCTCAGCTAAATTTACCCGCCGCCGGTATTGATCTACAGGATAACGGCATCCCGGCATACAACCCGCACACCATGCAACTGGGCGACAGCCATATTTTTATTGCCGGAGACTGCAATGGCAGTAAGCCTATTCTTCACGAAGCCGGTTTTGAAGGCCGGGTAGCCGGCTATAACGCCATGCAGGAAAGCCCTAAAGCTTTCCGCCCCAAAACACCTTTAGCCATTACCTTCTCCGACCCGAATATTGTGATGGTTGGCCAGCAGCTCAACCAACTGCCAGCTGACAGTTTTGTCACCGGTGAAGTCAAGCTGGCACCTGTAGGCCGGGCGCTGATTATGGGCAAGAATCGCGGCCTGATTCATGTGTATGGCAATAAAGCCGATGGCAGAATTCTCGGCGCCTGCATGTTCAGCGTAAAAGGCGAGAATCTGGCGCATCTGCTGTGCTGGGCTATTGAAATGGGTATGACCGTTAACGATCTGCTGGCCATGCCGTTTTATCACCCCACCATTGAGGAAGCCCTACAGGCGGCTTTATATAATCTTAAATCCCAGCTGCAACTGGAAGAACCCCACTGGCCGATTGAAATTCAGCCACTGGACGCATAAGCCATGGCTGAAACGATTTTTAATGTCGACCTTGATGACTTTGATGAAAAAGTCATCAGGGCTTCCCATCAACAACCTGTTCTGGTTGACCTGTGGGCCGACTGGTGCGCCCCCTGCCGGGTAATCGCCCCCATATTGCAACAGGCCCTTGATGAATATGATGGCAGGGTATTACTGGCCAAGGTAGAAGTGGATGAGGATGAAAATATGAAGCTGGCCGGGCAATATCAGGTGCGCGGTTTCCCCACTATCATCCTGTTTCAGAAGGGTGAAGAAGTGGCTCGCTTCAGCGGCGCAAAACCCTTACAGTTTATTCTCAACTTTATTGATGAACATGCTGATTTATAAAGTTTTATTAATTCCTGCCAGCAGCTGCAATTCGTAAAACTTTCTCTATACTTAAGGTCATTATTATTTTATTTTGAGCCTTATGCGCGCACTACTCTCATTGACCCTCAGCCTGCTGATTGCCCTTTCATGCGCAACAGCCGACGCCACTACCCACAAAGCCAAAAAAGCCAAACCACCCAGCGACTATGAAAAAGGCCTTGGCGCCTATTTAAAAAAAGACTATGCCACCGCCCTGA
>JALTRC010000112.1 GCA_026998145.1 Gammaproteobacteria bacterium | reverse complement strand
CAATTTATCGCCAAACTCAACTTTTTTACCGGCTGAACGCTCGGATGCCAGCGGGTAAACCTTGCCTACCGGAAATTTTCGTTCTGCCAGAATCGACAGCATGGTTTCACCTACGGCACCTGTGGCGCCGACTACGGCTACATCGTATGTTTTGCTCATAACTTTTACCTTCTGTAGGTCAGGTTAGGCTTTTCAACCCGACATAAAATGAATTCTTTAATTATTCCGTTTTTGACGCGAAGGCGCGAAGCACGCAAAGTGTCCAACAAATAAAAAGCTTCGCGTTCTTCGCGCCTTTGCGTCAATCATTATTCCTGTAACGCAGCCACCACCGCATCACCCATGGCTGCCGTACCCACTTCCGTACAACCATCAGACATAATATCCGGCGTGCGTAAACCCTGATCCAGCACCTTGCTCACCGCGGCATCAATGCGTTTGGCCACCGCTTCATTATCCAGTGAATAACGCAGCATCATGGATACGGATAAAATGGTGGCCAGTGGATTGGCTACGCCCTTGCCGGCAATATCCGGCGCCGAGCCATGAATCGGCTCATACATACCCTTGCCACTGGCATCCAGCGACGCTGATGGCAGCATGCCGATTGAGCCGGTTAACATGGCCGCCGCATCGGATAACACATCACCAAACAAATTACTGGTGACCATCACATCAAACTGTTTGGGCCATTTCACCAGCTGCATGGCGGCGTTATCCACATACATATGGCTCAGCTCAACCTCCGGGTAGTCCCTGGCCACATTTTCCATTACTTCACGCCACAGCTCGGAGACTTCCAGCACATTGGCTTTGTCAACAGAGCACACCCGTTTGTCACGTTTCATGGCAATATCAAAGGCGCTGCGTCCAATACGTTCGATTTCACTTTCCTTGTAGCCAGCCGTGTTATAGGCGTAACGCTCCCCATCTTTGGTGGTGATTTCACGGGGCTGACCAAAATAAATACCGCCGGTAAGCTCTCGCACAATCATAATATCCAGACCGGCGACAATTTCCGGCTTTAAGGATGAAGCATCCGCCAGCTGCTTGTATAAAATCGCCGGACGCAGATTGGAAAATAGTTCCAGCTCAGAACGCAATCCCAGCAGACCCCGTTCAGGACGCTTGTCCCGTGGCAGTGCTTCATATTGCGGCCCGCCAACTGCGCCTAATAAAATGGCATCCGATGCTTTACATAATGCCAGTGTATCCGCAGGCAGGGGATCACCGGCGGCATCATAACCGGCGCCACCGACCGGCGCTTCATTCAGCTCCACATCCAGTGCGCCATCGGCTTTTAAAAACTCAATCACCTTTACCGCTTCGGCAACAATTTCCTGACCGATACCGTCACCGGGAAGAATGGCTATTTTTTTTGTCATAATTTTTGACCTTTGTATTGTCACAATCTTTTTAGCTCCCCTCTTTAACAAAGAGGGGCCGGGGGAGATTTATCTTTTAAATCCCCCTTAGTCCCCCTTTTTCAAAGGGGGAGACAAGTCTCAAGCAAACAACCAGGGTTCAGCCTGTTTACGCTTTGCCTCATAAGCCCGAATCTCATCTGCATGTTGCAGGGTTAAACCAATATCATCCAGACCATTTAACAGGCAATATTTTCTGAACCCATCCACCTCAAAAGCAAATTCATCACCTTCTTCGGTAATCACTTTCTGGGCTTCTAAATCAATGCTTAGCTGATAGCCTTTTTTGGCATTCACACGTTTAAACAGCTCATCCACAATCTCTGCATCCAGCACAATAGGCAGCAGACCATTTTTAAAACTGTTGTTATAAAAAATATCCGCAAAGCTGGGGGCAATTACGCTGCGAAAACCAAAATCATCCAGCGCCCACACCGCATGTTCCCGTGATGAACCACAGCCGAAGTTCTCACGCGCCAGTAAAATTGTTGCCTGATCATAAGGGCTTTGATTGAGCACAAAATCTGGATTGATGCGGCGCGTCGCATTATCCATACCCGGCTCACCCGGATCCAGATAACGCCAGTCATCAAAAGCATTCGGGCCGAAACCGCTGCGCTTGATGGATTTTAAATACTGCTTGGGGATAATGGCATCCGTATCCACATTGGGGCGATCCAGTGGTGCCACTATACCCGTGTGTTTAGTAAATTTTTCCATCTGCTACTCCATCGACTTTTCGATTTTTTTACCCAGCTCATTCATATCCTTGCCCAGACCTTTTACTGTTTCAGTGCAGGCTGAAAGGCTTAATAATGCAATAATTAAAACACTCAGTAATGCTGTCGTTTTCATAAACCCTTTCCTCAAAAATCACGTACATCAACAAAATGACCGGCGATGGCTGCCGCCGATGCCATGGCCGGACTCACCAGATGGGTGCGGCTACCCTGCCCCTGACGGCCTTCAAAGTTACGGTTTGAGGTGGATGCGCAACGCTCACCCGGCTCTAACCTGTCCGCATTCATGGCCAGGCACATGGAGCAGCCCGGCTCCCGCCATTCAAATCCCGCATCGATAAATATTTTATCCAGGCCTTCTTTTTCCGCCTGCTGTTTAATCAGTCCGGAACCAGGCACCACCATGGCCAGTTTGATATTATCCGCCACCTTACGACCTTTAATCACCGCCGCGGCTTCACGAATATCTTCCAGACGGGAATTGGTGCAGGAGCCAATAAACACCTTGTCCACCTGTATATCAGCAATGGCTTCACCGGCGGTTAAACCCATGTAGTCTAATGCTTTTTGCATGCCGCTGGCTTTAACACTATCGCTTTCCTGCGCCGGGTCCGGCACATTGCCATCCACCGCCACCACCATTTCCGGCGAGGTGCCCCAGGTGACCTGTGGTTTGATGGCTGCCGCATCCAGGGTGACTTCACGATCAAATACCGCATCCTCATCGGAGTGCAGCTCTTTCCACAGGGCCACTGCCTGATCCCAGTATTCTTCGGCGGGCGCAAAAGGCCGGCCTTTAACAAAGTCGATGGTTTTCTCATCCACCGCCACCATGCCCACGCGGGCGCCGGCTTCTATGGCCATATTGCAGATGGTCATGCGCCCTTCCATTGACATATCCCGAATGGCGCTGCCGGCAAATTCCATCGCATAGCCTGTGCCACCGGCAGTGCCGATTTCACCGATAATCGCCAGCACCACATCTTTGGCAGTCACCCCTGCACCCAATGTGCCTTCCACATTGATGCGCATATTCTGCATTTTTTTCTGCAACAAACACTGGGTGGCCAGCACATGCTCCACTTCGGAGGTGCCCACACCGAATGCCATGGTACCGAATGCGCCGTGGGTCGCCGTATGGGAGTCACCGCACACCAGGGTCATGCCCGGCAGGGTTGCCCCCTGTTCGGGACCGATAACATGCACAATGCCCTGACGAATATCATCCATGGAAAATTCCGTAATACCGAATTCCTGGCAGTTATTATCCAGCGCCTGCACCTGAATGCGTGCCACCGGGTCGGTAATACCCGCCTGACGATCGGCAGCCACGGTGGGCACATTATGATCCGGTACCGCCAGCGCCGCATCCTGCCGCCAGACTTTACGTCCGGCTAATCTCAGGCCCTCAAAAGCCTGAGGCGATGTGACTTCGTGAACCAGATGACGATCAATATATAACAGGGCCGTACCATCATCCTCAGTGCGCACTGTATGGGACTCAAATAATTTATCGTACAGGGTTTTGCCTGCCATGATGCTCTCCAGTGGAACAGGGTTATTTTGATGCTGCTATTTTAGGCCCCGTAAAAACATAAAACAAATTCATCTTTTTCATCTAAACTATTCCTTATCGGAATAACAAAGATACCGGGTATGGATATACAAAACCTCAATGCCTTTATCCAGGTCAGTGAATGCGGTTCCTTTTCCCGCGCTGCGGAAAAACTGTTTATTACCCAGCCTGCGGTCAGCAAGCGGGTATCGTCGCTGGAACAGGAGCTGGGCGAGGCCCTGTTTGACCGCATCGGTAAACAGATCAAGCTCACGGCGGCAGGGGAAGCCCTGCTACCCGGCGCACTGCGTATTCTGGCCGAGCTGGAAGAGAGCAAACGGCTTATCAACAATCTCAACAATAAGGTCTGCGGCACGCTCAGTATTGGCACCAGCCACCATATTGGCCTGCACCGGCTACCGCCGGTATTGCGCGCCTTTACGGCAAAATATCCGGATGTGGATCTGGATATTCATTTTATGGATTCCGAGGAAGCCTGCGAAGCGGTTATCCACGGCAAGCTGGAACTGGCTATTGCTACCCTGCCGGAAGTCCCCATGCATAATCTGCATACGGAAATTATCTGGCCGGATCCCATTGCTGTGGTGGTCAGCACACAACATCCCCTGGCCAAACAACAAAATATCAATCGTGACGAGCTACTAAAACATGCGGCTATTTTGCCCTCCCAGCAAACCTTTACCCGGGCATTAATGGAAAAATCACTCAAGTTACAACAGAGTAAGTTGAAGGTTGCCATGGAAACCAATTATCTGGAAACCATTAAAATGATGGTATCGATTGGCCTGGGCTGGAGCGTGATTCCCCTGTCCATGGTAGATCAGGAGCTCAGCTTAATTCACATTAAGAACATCCACATGCAGCGCCAGCTGGGCATTGCCCTTCATAAAACCCGAACCTTATCCAATGGGGGCAAGGCACTCTACAGGGAACTTCAGTCATTTGGAAAACACTGATTTATGAAAGTTTTCCTCCATAAAACCATGCAAATCAGGTTTTTTTGACTATATTTCACAGGTGCCATGTAAAAAGGATATTTCCTCAAATGAAGCTATTAAAAAACCTGTCAATTAAATACCAGCTATGGGGCGGGCTGGGTATCACCCTTTTATTTATGGCCATAGTGGCATTTATTGCCATTTTCAGATTCAGCTCTATCGAGCAGCAAACCAATACGGTTAGCCTTCAATTACAACCAACCATGATTGCTGCATTAAAGCTTCAGAATAGTATTAATAACAATGGCAAACTCCTGGGTTATTACATGGTTAATGTAAGCAAACAAAATGCCGCCCGATTTAAACAAAGCGCCGTAGAATTAAAGCAATATTTCAATGACTTTAAAAAACTTTCCAAACAAATCAATAACGAAGAATTAAATCAATACACTAAAAAAATTATACAGCTCAATAGCCGATATATCGCCTTACAGGACCGGCTCAATTATTTAACCGAACACCCATTTGAAAATAAACCCGGGCTTAATCTGGCCAGAACCATTATTAATCCTTCATTTAAAGAAGTCGTACAGACATTAGAATTAATGATTGAGTCCGAGCTGGAAGAAGATCGAACTGGGGAGCGGGATGAGTTACTTCATACACTACTGGATATTCGCCAGAACTGGATGCTGACTGTTGCCTCCCTGC
>JALTRC010000111.1 GCA_026998145.1 Gammaproteobacteria bacterium | reverse complement strand
CGCACATTGTTTTACGCTCCCGCGCCTCCCACCCCCTTGATGGCCGGGTCGGCCGGGTTGAACCTCTGGCCGATGCCATTACAGAAGAAACCCTAGCCAAGGTGGTGTTCAATCAGCTGCCAGAACCTCTGCCACCACTGGGTGAACTGGCAGAAGTCACTGTCAGTCTGCTGCCATTGGATGCTAAACCGGTTATTCCCAATGCCAGTATCAAACAGTTTCAGGGGCAGTCTGGTGTCTGGCTGGTTGAAGGTGATGAACTGAGATTTGTCAGCATCCGGGTCGGCGCCCATGATCTGGATGGCCGGGTACAGGTACTGTCCGGTCTCAAACCGGGCGATCAGGTGGTGGTTTACAGCAGACAGGAACTGAGCCGTCACAGCCGTATTGATATTCTTGCCCAGTTACAGGGTGACACCCATGATTAGTCTGGCCGGCCGTGATGTACTCCATGCCTGGGGCAAATTTGTTTTTACCGGCATGGGTCTGGGCTTGCTGATTGGCGTCACCCTGACCATGGCCGGTGTCTACCGGGGCATGGTGGATGATGCCAAGGTGCTGCTGAATAACAGTGGCGCTGACCTGTGGGTGGTACAACAGGGCACGCTGGGTCCTTATGCTGAACCCTCCAGCCTCCATGATGATGTCTACCGAGGCATTCTGTCCATGCCCGGCGTCGCCAGTGCCGCCAATGTTACCTATCTGACCATGCAGGTCGGCGAAGGCAAGCGGGATGTGCGTACCATGGTCGTGGGTATAGTCCCGGGAGGTCCCGGCGAGCCGGGCTATCTGATTGCCGGCCGGCAGATTACCCGCAGTCATTATGAAGCCGTGGTGGATGAAAAAACCGGCTTCAAACTGGGACAGAAAATCCGTATTCGCCGCAATGATTACACGGTGGTGGGGCTGACCCGGCGCATGGTGTCCTCCGGCGGCGATCCCATGGTCTTTATCCCCCTCAAGGATGCCCAGGAAGCCCAGTTTCTGAAAGACAATGACGCCATTATCAATGAACGCAAGCGCACGGCGGCCAACCCGGCCTTCAACAAGCCGGGGGTACTGGACGCGGTGCTGGAATCACAAAATCACAATCCCTTTGTGAATGCGGTACTGGTACAGATTCGCCCCGGCTTCACCCCGGAGCAGGTGGCCGAGCCCATCCGCCGCTGGAAACGCCTGCAGGTATACAGTCGCGCCCAGATGGAGGACATTCTGGTGGCCAAACTGATTGCCACCTCAGCCAAACAAATTGGTATGTTTCTGGTGATTCTGGCCATTGTCAGCGCCGCCATAGTGGCATTCATTATTTACACCCTGACCATGGGCAAGATACGAGAGATCGCCGTGCTCAAGCTGATTGGCACCCGCAATCGCACTATTGCCGGCATGATTATGCAACAGGCGGTAGGGCTGGGACTGATTGGTTTTATCGTGGGCAAAATCTCCGCCACCATCTGGGCACCCATGTTCCCCAAATATGTATTGCTGCTGCCGGATGATTCCCTGCGAGGTTTCTTTGCGGTGGTATTGATCTGTATTCTGGCCAGCATTATGGCCATCCGTGCTGCCCTTAAAGTCGATCCAGCTGAAGCCATAGGAGGTTGATATGGAACCTTCCACCAATACCCAGGGTATTCTGATTGAAGCGGTACGCAAGGTTTACGGTGAGGGGGACACCGCCGTTGAAGCCCTCAAAGAGGTCAATATGCAGGTCATGCCCGGTGAGGTGGTGGGCTTGATTGGGCCATCCGGTTCCGGCAAGAGCACCCTGTTGAAAAGCCTGGGTGCCGTGATCGAGCCAAGCGCCGGCCGTATGACCCTGGGTAATCAGGTGATCTACGATAATGGCTGGAAAATCAAGGATCTGCGAGCCCTTCGCCGGGACAAGATCGGCTTTGTGTTTCAGGCGCCCTACCTGATTCCATTTCTGGACGTGACCGATAATGTGGCTCTGCTACCCATGCTGGCCGGCAAATCAAACAAGGAATCCCGGCAACGGGCGCTGGAGTTACTGGAAGCACTGGATGTGGCCCATCGCGCCAAAGCCATGCCCTCGGAACTGTCCGGTGGTGAACAGCAGCGAGTGGCCATTGCCCGGGCACTGGTCAACCGGCCTCCGGTTATTCTGGCGGATGAACCCACAGCGCCGCTGGACAGCCAGCGGGCACTGGCGGTCATCCGCATTCTCAATCAGATGGCCGAGCAGTATCAGACTGCCATTATTGTGGTCACCCATGATGAAAAAATCATTCCCACATTCAAGCGCATCTACCATATCCGGGACGGCCGCACCCATGAAGAAGCGGGTGAAGGACGGCCTTTTGATTAAGGAGTACGACCATGTTGAAATTACTGAAGCCATTAGCCATTTTGTTAAGTACTCTGCTAGCACAGCTCAGCCCTGTGCTCCACGCAGCAACAATGCCTACTGAAACAGCACAAGCAGAGCTCATTCCCCTGCCGGTCACCATGCTGTTTCAACCCCTGCGGGCAGACCCTAAAGAACCCCGTTTTTTTGTCAGTAAACTGAGAGTGGACTCGGCAGCCAATAAGGACACCAGCATTGCCGCGGTTGGTTTTGGTGAGCACTTCGGCTTTATCCGCAAACAATCCGGTCCACAGCAGGGCTGGCAGCTGGGGCTGGGGGCCGCCGTATTCGCTCAGTTCAACCTGGACACGCCATCCGATGATCTGCTCAATGCAGACTACACTATCGGTTTTCCCCTGAGCTGGCGTCAAAATAGCTGGTCAGGCCGCATCCGGCTTTATCATCAAAGCTCCCATCTGGGGGATGAATACCTGCTGAACCAGTCACCCCAACGTATCAATCTCAGTTTCGAAGCCGTTGAAGTTTTATTTGCCAGAGACTTCGGTAATTTGCGTCTCTATGGAGGTGGTGAAAACATTTTCAGTCATGAGCCGGCGGATCTGGGGGAAAATATCCTGCATCTGGGTTTTGACTGGAACAGCCGTGAAAATGCATTTCATATTGGACGGCTGGGCGCAGCCCGCTGGGTTGTGGGCGTGGATGCAAAACGCTGGGATCAGAACAACCGGGATCTACAGCTGAGCGCAAAAATAGGTCTGGAGTTTGCCCCACGAAAAGGCTCAACAACACCCGCTCAACGCTGGAACCTGTTGCTGGAGTATTATGATGGTATGTCACCCTATGGACAGTTTTATGCCAATGATGTGAATTACTGGGGTGTTGCCATTCAACTGGGTATATAGGCCATATGCCTGAAAAAGTAACTGAATTTAATCACTAAGCAAGTGGAGAGTAAAACCAATGAAAACTGTTTCTGTTGTTTCAACCAGTCTGGCCCTGGGCTTGGCTCTGCTGACGAGCAGCAGCCTGTTACGGGCTGAGACCGATGAAAATCCCATGGAGATACGTAAAATTATGCAGGGTCTGTCCAGGGATATGCAACAGGTCGTGGCAGGGACGGCCAAAGAAGACTGGCAGCAGGTTGAGCAGGCCGCCAGCCGTATTGCCGACCATCCCAAGCCACCGCTCTCGGAAAAATTACGCATCGTGGCATTTATGGGCAGTAAAATGGCTGACTTCAAAAGCCATGATGACAGGACACATAACACGGCCAAAGAACTGGTCAGTGTCGCGTCCCAACAGGATGCCCATAAAGTAATTAGTACTTTTGCCCGCCTGCAAAGCACCTGCCTGGATTGTCATCAGAACTACCGTCAGACCTTCCAGCAGCATTTTTACGATCAGGATTGATAAACAGTAAAGAATAACATCAAGGCGCAGCTAGGCATTTGCCTGCGCCTGAAATCAACTAGCTCAATGGGATATATAAACGCTGGCCCACTTTCAGGCGATCATTATGCAACGCATTACGGCTGCGAATATGGCTGACCGGGGTTTTGAATTTCTGGGAAATTTCCGCCAGTGTATCCCCGTGTTTGATTACATAGGATTTATTGGTCTGGGATAGCCAGGTGCCCGGCGGTGCCTTGCGGGCAAAGTAGTCGCTCACACCACGTAAAATCGCCTTGGCCATTTTGGCCTGATGGGCTGGACTGCGCAGTTTGCGTTCTTCCTTGGGATTGGAGATAAAAGCCGTCTCCAGCAAAATAGCCGGAATATTGGGCGCTTTCAGTACCGCAAAGCCCGCCTGCTGAACTTTCTTTTTATGTACCCGGCCAACCCGTTTCAGCTCATGTAAAATTTCATCGCCAATATCCAGACTGGATTGAATGGTGCCGGTTAAAGATAAATCCAGTAACACCTGTTTAACCACCTCATCCTTGTCATCCAGACTGACATTGCCAAACAGTTTTTCAACCTTGTTTTCTTTTTCTGCCAGCAGCCGTGCCGATTCAGATGAAGCGCCGCCCACCGACAGGGCATATACAGACGCACCTCTCGCCCGCTTATCCGGGAAAGAATCCGCGTGCACGGAAATCATTAAATCGGCTTTTAATTCATGGGCACGCTTGATGCGTTCACGCAAATGCATAAAGCGATCAGAGCTGCGAATTAATGCGGCTGACATACCGGGCTGCTTGCTGATTTCTCTTTGCAGCTTACGGGCAATCTGCAAGGTAACATCTTTTTCACGGGTACCCAGTCGACCGCTGGCGCCGGGGTCTTTGCCCCCATGGCCGGGATCAATCGCCACCATGACATCACGCAGTTTTTTGGCCTTTTTGCTAACCACCTGCGTTTTTTCTGACGGCTGATGCAAATCAATCACCAGACGATGGCCATTTTTACCGGAAGGTTTTAGCAGAAAACTGCGGGGTCTGGCTTTAGATGACAAATCCAGCACCACCCGCAAATCCGTTACATTGCGCACGCCGGTGCGTATGCCCCGCAGCTGCTTGTTGTGCAGATCCTCCAGCGCCGTCATATTCATTAAACGGGTATTTTTAAGATCAATCACCACCCGCTCAGGATTATGCAGGCTAAACAGTTTATGGGAGATGGGCTCGTCCAGATCAAAGACCAGACGGCTATAGCCGTTTTTCTGTGACAAACGAACATCCTGCACCTTGCTGGCACCCGCATGGGCGCTTAAGGGTACAGCAGCCATGCCGGTTAAGCCGGCCAGCTGGGCAAAGAATTTTCGACGATGTTTTTCCATAAGGCTACCTCACTCACTGGGCACAGGGGCGCAAATACCAAAACAGTGGATTGAATATAGCTATAGTGTCGCCGTTTTCACAAAAAAAGCAAGTGGAAATCAGTAATTTTATCTAATGATTTTATATAGATAGGTAACTTTTCTAGAGTAATTAATGAGATAGTGACGCTAACACCGCTCGTCCTTTTTCCGTCCCGGCCTGCAAAACCGCCCGCCGGCCAGCATCCTCATAATCCAGCTGGCAGATAATATCCGCCTCCGGCAGAAAACCCGCTGCCTTCTCCGGCCATTCCAGCAAACAGATGGATTCGCCATCAAAATAATCCCGGCCACCCGCATATTCCAGCTCATCCGGGTCAGCCAGACGATATAAGTCAAAGTGATAGACTCGCCCCCGGGGCAGCTCATAAGGCTCCACCAGTGTATAGGTGGGGCTTTTCACCACACCCTGATAGCCCATGCCCTGCAGAAAACCGCGCACAAAAGTGGTTTTGCCAGCCCCCAGATTTCCCTGTAAAAAAATCACCAGACCCGGCGGACAATGTTGCGCAATCCGCGCTGCAAAAGACAGCTGTGCATTTTCATCGGCTAAAAAAAGCGATATGGACGTCATGTGTTCAGAGGATCCTGGTAATTTAAAAAGGTATTAACGCAAATGAATGGTCTGGATGCAACCAGGGTGAGTCAGGTATTCAACAAACTTCGGATGGGCATAAACAGATCACTGGCAATCAAACCCCGCTGGCCATTTTCGGCGGCCATATCCCCGGCCTTGCCATGCAGGGCAACAGCCAGCCGGGTGGCGAATACATTATCCAGCCCCTGTGCAATGAGGCTTGCAATAATACCACTAAGCACATCCCCCATTCCTGCCGTGGCCATGCCCGGATTACCATAGGGGCACACATAGGCCGGTGTATGATCGGCCTGTATCAGACTGCCGGCGCCTTTTAGCAGCGCCACGCCCCCGTATTGTTGTTGCAGCAATGACACTGCGGCGTAACGATTCTGCTGGCAATCCTGCGTACTGGTTGCCAGCAAACGGGCGGCTTCCGCCGGATGGGGGGTCAGCACCCAGTCTTTATCTTGATGGTTTGTTTCTGCTGCCAGCAGGTTCAGAGCATCCGCATCCAGCACCTTGGGCAGATGACTTTCCAGCACCTGAGATAATAAACAACGCCCCCAGTCACCCTGCCCCAGACCGGGGCCGATAATAATCACGCTGGCCCGTTGTAAATACGAATGAATAGACTGATGCAGCTTAATACCCTGCACCATTATCTCCGGTCGTCCGGCCACAATGGCAGTAATATGCTCGGCCCGCGTTAACACCGTAACCAGACCCGCGCCGCTTCTTAAGGCCGCTTCCGCTGCCAGGCGCACCGCCCCCACCGTGCCATAATCCCCGCCAATCACCAGCACATGGCCATTATTTCCCTTGTGGGAATCCAGTGGCCGCGGCCTGAGCTGATTGAGCAGGCTATCCCATTGCAGCAATTCCCCATCGTGCTCTACCTGCTCATAAACCGCTGGGGGGATTTGCAGATCATCGAATGACAGCTCACCACGATAATCCAGCGCCTGCCCGGTAAACAGGCCCTTGTTCAGCCCAATAAAACTGAGAGTGTAATCCGCCCGGATAGCTGCTCCCCTGACCCGCCCTGTATCGGCGCAGATACCGGAGGGTATATCCACCGCAATGACAGGTTTATCAGACTGGTTAATCTGTTCTATAAGCGCCGCCCATTCCCCTGTTACATCCCGCTGCAAACCGGTGCCCAGCAGGGCATCAATAATCAGCTCTGCTTCATCTAATCGCTCACGGGAAAAAGGCCGTTGTTGATGGCCCATAGACAGCCATTGCTGACAGGCGGTTTTAGCATCACCGCTCAGTTTTTGCGTATCCACAAGGCTAACAAGTTCCACCGACAGGCCAGCCTCCACGGCCAGATGTGCCACCACATAACCATCACCGGCATTATTGCCGGCGCCGCAGATCACAAGATATTTTTTTGCCAGAGGATAGGATTGCCGGGCCAGATCAAACACCGCTTTGCCAGCGCGGCACATGAGTTCATAGCCGGGAATATGATATTGTTCGATGGCACACTGATCCAGCTGGCGGGTTTGTGCAGCGCTGTATAATCGAGTCACGGGCATCATATTTTTATCGGCCCAGACGCTCCAGCAGCTTCTGTTTTAGCTTGTCCTTTTTACTATCCAGTTTATTTTTCAGCTGCTGTTTTTTCTCGTTTTCTTTCTGTTTTATTTTTTGCTTGAGATCATCAATGCGCTGTTGAATCTGCTGCTCTTTTTTATCTAAATCGCTTTTAAACTGATTTAACTTCTGACGCTGTGTTTCCAGTTTAGCCAGAGGTGCCTTAAATTTATTATTAATACGTGCCTGTAGCTGCTGTTCAAATTCACGGCTTTTCTGTTTCAGTTGTGCTTTAAACTGGGCGCCAACCTGATTATCCAGATCCGATTTCAGTTTGAGTTGCAGGCTATCCAGTGCGCCTACAAAACGGGCATCCACATTAAACTGTTTTATATTACGAAAAGAATCCGCCAGCATTGCAGCCATGCCACCGGTCTGCCTGTCACTGGAAAACACCACCTGTTGAAAATCCATCAGCGCCTGCCCTTTAAGCCGACCATCAGCCAGACGGGCATCCATTTTCATATTGAGCAGCCCCTTATTAATGGAAAGCGGCAGCTTGCTGCTACGGGATAAAACCAGCTTATCCAGCTGTGCTGCCTGTAATTGATAATCGACCTGAACAAACTTATTCTCTGGATCAATAAAATTCAATTCCCCTTTTATTTCTTCAGCCTTACGTTTACGCATTTTCTTCCCGGACAAAACAAAAGTCATGGGTTTTCGATTAATGCGCTGATTAGATGAAATATTGTTGATCTCACCTTTAAAATCACCACGGGGTAAACGGGCGCTGATAGAAACATGCTTAATTAACACATCCGGCTGGGGATTATATTCTGTAAAACGAATATCCCGCCCCCGGCTGCGCTCATGCTGCACGTCTTTTACGTCATCTTCAGTTTCCATATAAGGCTGGATTTTTTTATACCAGCGACGAGCCAGCTGAATATAAGCAGTGGCTTTTTCGCCCAGTAATAGCTGGCTGATATTGTCTGCGTTTAAATTATCCAGTTTGTATTTCTGCCGGATACGCTGCACATCTTTTGAGGGTGCCTGACGTGCCTGTTTAAATTCATTATTCAGCCGATCATAATCTTCATTAAACTGGCGCCTGGCCTGCTGGATGCGGGCTTTTTCCTTTTTTAAATCACGGATTAGCTGACGCGCATCTTTAAGGGCCTGTAATTTTTCTTTTGTATTACCCTTAAAGCCCTGTTTGATTTTTGCATAACGCTGGTCATATTCATCCCAGCGTTGCTGATCCCCAATATCCTGTTTAATCTTGCGCCAGTTATTTTGCGTGCCTTCAATATCTTTTTGCAGGCTTTCAAAAACTTTTGTGGATTCCAGTGGCTCGGCCTTGAGCACATCCTTGACATCTGGAAGATCAATATCCGAGATGGAAAAAGAATCATCCTGGGATTTCTCTTCCGTTTTTTTCTGTTCTGTCTTTGTGACATCCGTACGAATAATACGGGCCGGATAAGCACGCTGAGTTTCCAGTTGCACATTATCAACGGACATATCATCAACAATCAGTTTTTTCAGCAATAGATCGTCTACAGACAGCTGAAAATTAACCCGCTCTATCTGCACTGCATTGAGATTCAGGTTCTGGCTATCCCCTATCTCAATTTGCCTGATGGTCATCTGCAATGGCCAGTAGTTAATCCTGACATCACCAATATCAACCGTGGCGCCATTTTTTTCAGACAGATAAGATGCCAGCTGATTTTTAACAAACGGCTCCAGCAAAAACATGCCGGTCACCGTAATCAATGCTGAAATAACAATAAAAGCCAGCAGGCCCGACCATCGAAAGGGATTCATAATATGTCCTTATTCTGCCAGCGAAACAGCACGGCCAAACCATTTGCTGGTGCTGAGAAATTTGAATAAACGGGATTTCTTAAATTTTTCGACAATATACTGCCGGTAACGAACAATCAGAAAATTCCCGATAACAAGCAACGGAATAAAGGCCAGCAACGCCACCACAAGGCTACCCAGTAGCAGCGTATTATTAAAATTAAACAGGCGGGCTATGGGCTGGTTATAAAGATCCGTCCACAGGGGAATTAAATCGGCCCGGCTCAGTAAATATTCACCCAGCTGATTAAACTGGGGATCAAACAGATAGGCCAGCCCCGAAAAGAAAACCCAGGCCAGTAAAAAGCTGGCAATATTCACCCGCAGAACGAGCAGCAGAAAAACCACCAGCACATTATGCAAACTCAACAGAGGCGTCAGCCCCATTACCATCGCCAGGGAGATGCCGGCACTGATTTGCAAGGGTGAAACATCTGAACTGAGTACACGAATAAATTTAATCAGCTGGGAGAACATGTGATTACATCCTTAATCATATTGCCCACAAGAATAAACCATTTTGAATTTTTTTGTTATCCCCACAAAAAAACACCCCGACATCCATATCAGGGTGCTCAACAAAACTGCCTAAATAAAAATCAGGCGACCTTAATCTGGTCCCGACCTTCATTTTTTGCAGCATATAAAGCATGGTCAGCCCGATCAAAGATAGTGTGGGGACTATCCTGACTTTGCAAGCAGGCTAAACCAATACTAACCGAAACAGATAATTCCTGGCCTTGCAGCTCCAGCTTTGAAGCACGCACACTGTTCAGCACCCGCTCTGCAATTTCATGTGCATCCTCGCAGTCGGAATTACCCAGTAAAACCACAAATTCCTCACCGCCATAGCGGAACAGCAAATCGGTTTTACGAATACTTTTCTGAATATTATCAGCCACATTTTTTAGCACTTTATCACCGGTGCTGTGGCCATAGGTGTCATTGACTTTTTTGAAGTGATCAATGTCGATAACCATCAGGGAGAATGACTGCTGATAACGTTGGGAAAGACCAATTTCCCGTTGCAGAGATTCATCAAAACTGAAACGGTTTTTCGCACCCGTTAGCGCATCATGATGAGCTGAAATCAACGCCTGCTGATAGGAAATGGCATTGCGCAATGGATATAGCAGGCTGCAAATCATATTCTCAACCAGCATTAATTCCGATTCAGCATATTTACGGCCACGGTAAATAGCCAGCTCGCCCAGGGGCATATCCTGAAGGCTTAAATTATATTTGCAGCTATGGCCTTTCTGGCGGGATTCCTGAATATCCACATAGGGGCTGGTTAAACTGTAGCTATAGCCATCAAAAGCCAGATACGCATGTAGATACTGCATAAAGGTATGAATCACCCCGTCAATTTCCAGCGATGTCTGTAGCTGTGTGGCCAGCTCCAGCATCAGCTGCTGGTGATTGTGTGTATCCAGCGGTTTTGCGGTGGCGGCTTCATAGCCTGCGAAAGTACCTTTCACCTCTTTCAGTTCTTTATTCATTTTCTGTGTTGAGGTTTGAGTCTGCATAGTTACCATTCCCATTGAACTTGGGTGTTATCTAGCGACAACCGTGCCAACTTAAGAAATGGCTTTATTTATAGATAAAAATCAATGAGTTAAGAAAATTAACCGGAAAATAATAAGAGAGAAGAGTCACAGATTCGACAAAAAAATGACGGGGTTTTCCGCCCGCTGCGCTAGTTTGCCGGCAATAAACAGGCGCCGATAGAGCCTTTCAGACAGGTCTGGCCATTTACCCAGATCGCATTAGATAAATTAGCCCCCTGCAAATCGGCCCCGTCCAGCCGCGCGCCCAGTAGATTGGCATAGGATAAATCCGCATTCACCAGCCGCGCCCCCTGTAGATTAGCCTGTTGCAGATTGGCGCCCAGCAGTTTGGCGGACTGTAAATCACTCTGCACCAGTAGCGCCAGAGATAAATCCGCATAGGACAGATCCGCGCCACTCAACTGACTGCGGCTTAAATCCGCCCCCTGTAATTTGCTGCTATTGAAAATAGCGCCGGATAGATTCATGGCGGCAAGGTTTTGCCCCTGTTTATGACAGAAAGACCAGTTGACGCCGGCAGCCGCCGGCTGATTGCAGTCCACCTCGGTGGTTTTATCGGCCGGGTTTAACCACAGGGCCAGTAACATCAACACAACAAAGCCGCTGACAATGCCGATAATCAAGCGGGGGCTGGCTGATGGCTTGTGACGATAACTTTTTAAAACATCATCCCGTAGCTGGCGATGCAGTTTAATAATCTGATCTTCATTATCCCGGCGCTCCTCCGGCTCAGTATCTGCCGACTGACGGGCGCTGCGTTCATCTTCCCGCACCCGCGCCAGCATCAATGCCTTGTCACCCGCCGGGGTTCCCGCATTGCGCACCACATCGGGCACCAGCGCCGGAAACTGTTCCACCGGCGTCCAGTTGAGCTGATCCTGGGAGACTTCTGTTTGCAGATCAATACGGCCCAGTATCAGATAACGGCCAATCAGCTGGTTGGGAAAAGGCCCGAGCACCTTGTCCTGCTTTTTTATATACCAGCGACCTTTATGTATATCCGACTGCGCCATTAGACCTCTTTATTCAGGGAGTTAAGGAATCCAGACCGCCCATATATTGTTGCAATACCGCAGGAATGCGGATACTGCCGTCGGCCTGTTGATAGTTCTCAAGTATAGCAACCAGTGTACGACCCACAGCAAGACCCGAGCCATTAATAGTATGCACCAGCTCCGGCTTGCCGGTTTCCGGGTTACGCCAGCGGGCCGACATGCGCCGCGCCTGAAAATCCTCGAAATTACTGCAGGAGGATATTTCCCGATAGGCCTGCTGCCCCGGCAACCAGACTTCCAGATCAAAGGTTTTCGCCGCCGAAAAGCCCGTATCACCGGCACACAAAGCCAGCACCCGGTAAGGTAGCTCTAATAGCTGCAACACCTTTTCCGCGTGGCCGGTCAGCTCATCCAGAGCCGCCCAGGAGTCCTGGGCCTTGACTATCTGCACCATTTCCACTTTTTCAAACTGATGCTGACGAATCAGGCCGCGGGTGTCCCGCCCGTAAGAGCCAGCTTCGGAGCGAAAACACGGGGTGTGACAGGTGTATTTCAGGGGCATTTTATCCGCTTCGATAATCTCGCCGCGCACCAGATTGGTGACCGGCACTTCGGCGGTGGGGATGAGATAATAGCAGTCTTTTGGCTCATATAACTCATCTTTCCCCCCTCTTACATATTCTCTTCCCAGCACTTCAAGCCCTTTCTGGGTTATTTGAAATCCCTGCCGAGGAACCTTAAACAGATCCTCCTCAAACTTGGGCAGCTGTCCAGTGCCTTTGAGGCTGTCACTATTGACCATATAGGGCACATACACTTCCTCGTAACCATGCTCACCTGTGTGCAGATCCAGCATAAACTGGATCAGGGCGCGGTGCAGTCGCGCCATGGCACCGTGCATCACCACAAAACGGGAGCCGGTGAGTTTGGCGGCAGTTTCAAAATCCAGCCAGTCATTGGGGGCGCCCAGATCCACATGATCTTTCACCTCAAAATCAAATTCAGCCGGCTCACCCCAGCGGCGGATTTCCACATTGTCCTCTTCGCTCAAACCATCAGGCACAGACTCATGGGGGATATTGGGCATGGACATGAGCATGGCATTCAGCTCGGCCTGCACCTTATCCAGCTCGGATTTGGCCCCATCCAGCTCATCACCCAGAGATGACACCTCCGCCAGCAATGGCTGAATATCTTCACCGGCGGCCTTGGCCTTGCCAATATTTTTGGACTTGCTATTGCGCTCGTTCTGCAAATCCTGGGTTTTGATTTGCAGCGCCTTACGCCGGGCTTCCAGCTCATTGAAAGCCTCCACATCCAGTGTATAACCCCGTTTGGCCAGCTGGCTGGCTACGAATTGAATATCATTTCTGAGTAGTTTTTGATCTAGCATATTGGTTTTTTCGACGCAAAGACGCAAAGGGCGCAAAGTTATTATTTGTCTTTTCTCTGCGCCTTTGCGCCTTCGCGTCAGAAAAAATTGAGTTTATCTGGCCGATAGACAGCCCGTTTTAAAAAACAAGCCTGGCTACACCATTGCCCTGGCCCACATAGCCCCAATCCAGGCCGCAGAAATACACACGACCACATTCACCAGCACATTCAGAAAGGCCCGTGTTACCAGCCCCTGCTGCATTAAATCCAGGGTATCCCAGGAAAAAGTGGAGAAGGTGGTAAGCGCGCCCAGCACCCCCACTACCAGCATCAGCCTGA